>CALJTZ010000032.1 GCA_937975655.1 uncultured Synechococcus sp.
AATACGCCTCCTTCAACAACAGCCGCAGCCTGCACTTCTTCCTGGCTGCCTGGCCTGTGGTTGGCATCTGGTTCACGTCCATGGGCGTCAGCACCATGGCCTTCAACCTGAATGGCTTCAACTTCAACCAGTCGATCCTGGATGCCCAGGGCAAAGTGCTGCCCACCTGGGCGGACGTGCTCAACCGTGCCAACCTCGGCATGGAAGTGATGCACGAGCGCAATGCTCACAACTTCCCCCTCGACCTGGCAGCAACGGACGTTGTGCCCGTGGCGATGACCGCGCCGGCCATCGGTTGATCGCGCCCCTGGCGCTTCAACCGCAACGCCCCCGCCATGGCGGGGGCTTTTTTTTGCGCCGGCCTGGTCCGCGGACCAGCCCAGCCCGCAGCGAGAATGGGCCGAGCCCCCGCTCACCGCTTGGATCAGCACTGGCCCTGGTGGCCCCTGTTGCCGCTCTATCCCTATGGCCGGCGCCGCACCCTTGTGCGTGAGCTGATCCCTGGAGAGCTCTGGAGCTTTGAGCAGCTCCAGGGGGTGTTCTATGTGGCGGTGCCGATCCGCATGACCGTGGCACGGGTGCGGGGTGGGCTCATGCTCTACGCCCCCGTGGCCCCCACCGCTGAACTGCTGCAACAGCTGCGCGACCTGGAGCTACAGCACGGGCCCGTGCGCTCGATCGTGCTGCCCACGGCTTCAGGGCTGGAGCACAAGCTGCCCGTGCCAGCCATGGCTCGCGCCTTCCCCGAGGCTGAGGTGTGGGTGACCCCCGGCCAGTGGAGCTTCCCCCTGCCCCTGCCCCTGGCTTGGTTGGGTTTTCCAGCGGGCCGAACCCGGGTGCTGGCGGAGCAGGGGTTTCCCCATGGGGATGAACTGCGCTGGGAGTCCCTCGGTCCGATCGATCTGGGCTTGGGCCGTTTCCAGGAATTCGCCTGTCTGCACCGCGCCAGTGGGGCCCTGCTGCTCACCGATGCCCTCGTGGCCATCGGCGCGCAGCCGCCGGAGTTGTTCAACGCCGACCCCACCCCGCTGTTGTTCCACGCCCGTGATCGGGGCGATCAACCCCTGCAGGACACGGCGGAGCAGCGCCGCCGTGGCTGGCAGCGGCTGGTGCTGTTTGCCTCGTACCTGCGTCCGGATGTGCTGGCGGTGCCGCAGCTCCCGGAGCTCCTAGTTCAGGCCTTCAAGCCGGGCCTGCGCAACCCCCGCAGCTATTTCGGCCTCTATCCCTTCCGCTGGCAAGCGGGCTGGGAGGCGGCTTTTGCGGGTTTGCTCCACCAGGGGCAGCCCTGCCTGCAGATTGCCCCCGTGCTCGAGCGGCTGGTGTTCCCCAGGGCCCGTGACCCCTTGCTGGCCTGGTTGCGCCGCCTCGCGCTGTGGCAGGAGATCCGCTGGGTGGTGCCGGCCCACTACGACGCGCCCGTGTCCAGTTCGGCGGCCCAGCTGGCGGCCCTGGCCCAGGCCATTGAATCGCGCCCCTGGGCGCCTGAGGAAGGCAACTGGGCCTATTTGGCCCAGCTCGATGCCCTGCTGCTGCGCAGCGGCGTTGTGCCGGAACAGCCCGGCGTCTGATGCCAACTCCCTAGGTCAGAGCTTCAGCTCGCCGGGGTCGGCATCAAGGTCGCCATCGGCGATCAGGCTGGCCTCCAGTTCCATGCGCTGCTCCATCTGGCGCAGGAAGTAGCCGGTCATCATGGCGGAGGCCAGCAGGCCGGCCAGGTGGTCGCGGCTTGCCGTGATCTTCACGTCAAAGTGCTCGCCAGGAAGCATCCCCAGCAGCCCTTGCACGTTGTGGCGAATGATGTCTTGAATATCGCCACTGGCCGAGCGGGCGACCCGCTGCAGAACATCGGGAGACTGTTCCTGCAGATATTGGATCAGCGAGTTGCTGCCAACAGCTTCGCTATCGCTCGTCAGGAACTCCGGGTTGAACATCTCCGGTGCGCTCCGCGTCACGGTTGCACCCTACCCCAGCTGTTCATCTCGACCGGGATGGGTGAGGTCGGGGAACCGAATCGGGCCGAGCCTGTTCAGCGGCCAGTAGCGGAACACCGCCGTGCCGATCACGTCCGTGGCCGGTAGTGGGCCCCAGAGATGGGAATCGAGGCTGGCGTTGCGGTTGTCTCCCAGCACCAGCAGAGATCCCTCCGGAACGGTGACGGGCCCGAAGCTGTAGTTGATCGGCTCGGGCCGCCAGGGTTCAGCCACCGCTTCACCATTGCGGATCAGGTTGCCGCCTGCAATGGCCACGTGGTCGCCGGGCTGACCGATCACCCGTTTGATCAGCGCGGCCTTCGGGTCGTAGCCCCCCTCCACCAGAGCTGGCGGCGCGTGAAACACCACGATCGCGCCATAGGGCAGGCCTTGGCCCAGGTGGGGCCTCACTTTTTCCACCAGAATGCGGTCCTGCAATTGCAGGGTTGGCAGCATCGAGCCGGAGGGAATCCAGCGTGGTTCGATCACGGCCCAACGCAGCAGCAGGGCCGCCGCCAGCCAGAGCAGCACCGACCGCCAGGCCTTGAAACCGGAGGTGGATGACGGGGGGGCTTCGCCCATGGCCGCGGACCGTTCAGCATGATCGCCTCATCCTGATCACCTGGCTGTTTCGGTGTCTGCCCCCGCCGTCCCCTGCAGCGCCGAGGCCAACCTGCGGGCTGCCCTCACCCTGCTGCAGGCGCTGCGGGCCCTGGGGCTGCGGCACCTGGTGCTCTGCCCTGGCAGTCGCTCGGGGCCGCTGGCGGTGGCGGCAGGGTTGCTGGCCGCCCACGGACTGCAGCTGTTCACGGCCGTGGATGAACGGTCCGCGGCCTTCCTGGCCCTCGGCCTGGGCCGCGCCGATGGTGCTCCTGCGGCGTTGATCACCACCTCCGGCACGGCCGTGGCCAACCTGCTGCCCGCGGTGGTGGAAGCCGACATGGGTGCTGTGCCTTTGCTGCTGCTCACGGCGGATCGGCCCGCCCGCTTGAAGGGCTGCGGTGCCAACCAAACCGTGAACCAGGAGGACTTCCTCCAGGCCAGCTGCCGCCTGATGGGATCCGCTGATGCCCAGGGCCTGGCGGCGATGCCGGTCAGCGCCATCGAGGCCCTGGCGCGCCAGGCCTGGCACGCCTGCCTGGGGGCTCCGCTCGGGCCGGTGCACTTGAACCTGCCCCTGGAGGAGCCCCTCCATGCCGCTGCTGCTGTCCTTGAGCGCCTGCAGCGGCTTGCAGCTAAGCCGGCGCTCCCTGGCCTCGTTGTCGGCGCCACGGCTTGCTCAGCTCCCCGCCAGCACGGCCCGGATCCCTGGACCGTGCTCGATCCCGAGGCGGCTGGTGTGGTGGTGGCGGGCCCCTGGCGCGGCACCGCTGAGCAACTGCCGCCCTTTGCCTCCGCCCTGCTGCGCTGGCAGCAGCGCACCGGCTGGCCGGTGCTGGCCGATGCCCTCTCGGGGCTGCGGGGCTGGCCAGGCCTGGAGTTGGTGCACGGCTACGACCTGCTTCTGGCCGACCCATCCGCCGGGCTGGCCGCCCCACAGCTGCTGCGGCTGGGCCCCATGCCGGCCAGCCGCCGCCTGCAGCAGTGGATTGCAGACAGCGCCGTCCCGCAACTGCTGATTGCGGAACAGGACCCCCGCAACCTCGATGCCAGCGGCACGGCCACGCTCCGCTGGGCTGCCGGACTGGAGGCCTGGCTGGAGGGCTGGCCCCATGGGAGCTGGCCGGCTGCAGCGAGCCCGGCTGCGCGGGGCCTAGCCGGCCGTTGGTTGGCTGCGGATCAGCGGACCCAGACCGGCCTCGATCGCGCCTTGCCCGTTGCGGGGCCTGCCAATGAGCCCGCCCTCGCCCGGGCCCTGAGCCGCCTGCTGCCGCCTGGGCTGCCCCTGATGCTGGCTAGCAGCAGCCCTGTGCGGGACTGGGAGAGTTTCAGTGGCGCCGATGCCCCCCACCGGCCGGTGTTCGGTTTTCGCGGAGCCTCCGGGATCGATGGCACCCTCTCCATCGCCTGTGGCCTGGCCCTGGCCCTGGGCCGGCTGGTGCTGCTCAGCGGCGATCTGGCCCTGCTGCACGACAGCAATGGCTGGCTCTGGGCGCAGCAGCTGCGGGCCCAGGGCGTGCAGCTCACCGTGATCGTGGTGGAGAACGGTGGCGGCGGCATTTTTGAGCAGTTGCCGATCCGCCCGGAGCCTGGGGCTCCCCTGGATTTCGAGAGGTTGTTCGCCATGCCCCAGGCGGTGAGCCATCCC
>CALJTZ010000033.1 GCA_937975655.1 uncultured Synechococcus sp.
CCAGGCCGAAGTAATCTAGCACCGCATAGGCCTGGGGGCTGATGTGTTCACCCTGTCGGGTGATCAGTTCGCCCTGGCGCACATTGATGGTGGGAATGCCCTGCTGGGTAAGCAATTCTTCGATCAACCGCTGACTCAGCCCCGCATCGATCCGCAGATTGGTGCGCCCCTGCAGGGAGCTCGCCACCACGCGGCTGCCAAGGCTGCGGCCCGGTTCCCCCAGGTTGTCGAGCTGCAGTAGGGCGGCGTCCTCCAGCTGTTGTCGGGCCACACTGCCCACCACGCCCTGCTGCAGCATCCGCCGCTGCACCTGGCGCAGTTCCGCCTGCCAGCTATCCAGCTCGGCGGCGGGCAACTGGCTCAGCCAATCCCGTTCCTGGGGCGTGAGATTCAGGGGGGCCACCTGCTCCTGGCGGCTGCCGGCCAGGCGGGTGATGGCTTGCAGTTGACGCTCGAGCCGCTGTTCCAGCTCCTGGCTGATGCGCGGGTTCACCACCTGCACATGGGTGCGGGGGCCCAGTTGAGTGCGGCGCTGGTCAAGGGCGTCGGAGTCCACCACCGTGGCGGCCTTGGGGGCCCGCGCCGTGAAGGGGGCGGGGATGCCTGGCCTGAGGCTGGGCTCCACCAGCCAGGGCCAGCTGGAGAGCAGGGCCACCAGCACACACACTAGGGCGATGGCCACGTTGTCGCGCCATCGCCACGGTGCCAGCACCTGGCGGGGCATTTCCAGCCGCAACAGCTGTCGCCAGAGGCGATGGGCGGGGCCCGGGCGCGTCACCGCAGCGGCAGAAGGGAAGCCCAAGCTAGCGATGCCCAGGCATGCTGAATTCAGATATGCCCTTGACGCTCCATGGCCACGCGTCTGGACGGTCGCCAGCTGGCGGCGGAGATTGAGCAACGCCTCACGGCCGTGGTGGCGGAGCGCCTGGCCAAGGCCGGACGGCCGCCGGGGCTGGCGGTGCTGCGGGTGGGCGACGACCCGGCCAGTGGCGTCTATGTGGCGAACAAGGAGAAAGCCTGCAGCCGCATCGGCATCACCAATCTCGGCGCCCATCTGCCCGCCGACACCCCGGCGGCCGAGCTGCTCGCCACGATCCAGCGCCTCAACGCGGATCCTGCTGTGGATGGGATCCTGCTGCAGCTGCCGTTGCCGCCTGGGCTGGAGGAGGGCCCCTTGCTGGCGGCCATGGATCCCCAGAAGGATGCCGATGGGCTGCACACCCTCAACCTCGGTCACCTGCTCAAGGGAGAACCCGGGCCCCGCAGCTGCACCCCCGCCGGGGTGATGGCGCTGCTCGCCGCTGGCGGCGTGGAGCTGGCCGGAAAGCGGGCGGTGGTGGTGGGGCGCAGCATCCTGGTGGGCCAGCCCATGGCGTTGATGTTGCAGGCGGCGAATGCCACGGTGAGCGTGGCCCACTCCCGCACCCAGAACCTGGCGGAGCTCACCCGCCAGGCCGATGTGCTGGTGGTGGCGGCCGGCCAACCCCGGATGATCGGTGCTGAGCACGTGCGGCCCGGCGCCGTGGTGGTGGATGTGGGCATCCACCGCAAGCCCGAGGGCGGGCTGTGTGGCGATGTGCGCTACGAGGAAGTGGAGCCCATCGCGGCGGCCATCACCCCGGTGCCGGGCGGGGTTGGCCCGATGACGGTGAAGCTGCTGCTGGTGAACACTGTGGCCAGCTGGTGCCAGCGCTGCGGCCTGGATCAGCCCCTGGCAGACCTGCTGCCCTGACTGTTGCGGGCTTGCGGCCTGGGGCGACGATCGGAGGGCACCGCCTGAGAGAATCCCCGCGAGACCAGCGGCCCCAGGCCGAGCCCCCATGACCGCGGCGGTGAGCACCACGTTTGACTTCGCCGCTTATCTGGAGGCGGCCCGCGTCCGGGTGGAGGCGGCCCTCGATGGATCCCTCGGTCCTGAGCGGCCCGAATCCCTGCGGGAGGCCATGCGTTACTCCCTGCTAGCGGGGGGCAAGCGGCTGCGGCCGATTCTCTGCCTGGCGGCCTGCGAGCTGGCCGGTGGCAACGGCGATCTGGCCCTGCCCACGGCGGTGGCCCTGGAGATGGTGCACACCATGTCGTTGATCCATGACGACCTCCCCGCCATGGACAACGACGACCTGCGCCGCGGCCGACCCACCAACCACAAGGTGTATGGGGAGGCCAACGCGATCCTGGCCGGCGATGCCCTGCTCACCCGCGCCTTCGAGATGGTGGCGCTGCGCAGCCCCGGCGTGCCCGCCGAGCGCTTGCTGGCGGTGGTGGGCGAGCTGAGTCTGGCCTCCGGCGCCCCCGGGCTGGTGGGCGGCCAGGTGGTGGATCTGGAGTGCGAGGGCAAGGATGTGGATCTCGACACGCTCGAGTACATCCACCTGCACAAAACCGGCGCCCTGCTGCGCGCCTGCGTGCTCACCGGTGCCCTGATCGCTGGCGCCTCCGAGGAGTTGCTGGCCGCCCTGCGCACCTACGCCCGCGGCATCGGCCTGGCCTTCCAGATCATCGATGACATCCTGGACGTCACTCAAACGACCGAAAAGCTCGGGAAGACCGCGGGGAAGGATGTCGCATTCACCAAGGCGACTTACCCCGCCCTTTTCGGCCTGAAGAAAGCGAGAGGGATCGCAGCCAGTTTGACTCAGGAGGCACTGGCGGCGCTCAAGCCTTTCGGCAAAAAGGCGGCCCTCATGCGTGAGCTGACAGAGTCGCTCCTCGTTCGGGAGGATTGACCACAGAAACGCACCCGCCTTGTCCCGAGGCGGCTCTGAGGCGGAAAAGTGGAAGCCGGCGCTCAGCTGGACTGGTTGAACCAGCCAGAGGAACTGAGGTTGGGTTCAATTTCGGCGTCCAGTTTGGAAATCACCCCCGCCTCC
>CALJTZ010000034.1 GCA_937975655.1 uncultured Synechococcus sp.
GCCGCATCATCGGCAGTTTCGCCCTGCTGCAACTGCTGCTTCCGGCGCTCTGCTTCTGGATCGCCCTTGCCCTGCCGCGCATCGTCTGGCGGCATCGTCGGGGGATGCTGGCATGAGCTTGCGTCTGGAAAACCTGACCGTCCGCCTTGGCGACCGACCCGTCGTGGCGCTAAACCTGACCATCGCGCAGGGCGAGATCGTTACCCTCGACCTCAGGCAGGGTGTGGTGCACCGCGGCGCCCGCAGCCACAATCCGGAAACGATCGGCTCCATGCTGTAGGCATGCGCCTGCCCTTCAACCCGCGATTCAGCCTTGCCGGCTCGCGTCTGCCCGTGGCCGAAACGGTCGGCATGGCCTTCAATACTTTGCGGGCCAACCGACTGCGCAGCGCCCTCACGATGCTGGGCATCGTGATCGGCAATGCCTCGGTGATCACCCTCGTGGGCGTGGGCAAGGGGGCCCAGAACCTGGCCGAGGGGCAGCTCAACACTCTGGGGGCCAACGTGCTGTTCGTGGTGCCCGGCAACAACGACAGCCGCCGCCAGGGCATCGACTTCCCCAAGACCCTCGTGCTGGAGGACGCCGAGGCGATCGCGGAACAGGTGCCGAGCGTGAAGCGGGTGGTGCCCCAGATCACCCTGAGCTCGGTGCTGCAGGCGGGATCCAAGAGCTCCACCGCCACGATCTCCGGCATCACGCCGGACTTCATCACGGTGCGCCGCTTTGATGTGGCCCAGGGGCGCTTCATCGATCAGCGTGATCTGGAGGCAGCCCGCAACGTGGTGGTGATCGGCCCCGACCTGCGCACCAAATTGCTGCCGGTGGGATCAGCCATCGGCAAAACCCTGCGCATCCGCGACCAGTCGTTCGAGGTGATCGGCGTGATGGCCCCCAAGGGGGCGGTGTTCGGCCAAAACCAGGACGAGGCGGCCTACATCCCGCTCTCCACCATGGTGAGCAAGCTCTCAGGCCGCGATCCCACCTACGGCGTCAGCCTCAACTTCATCAGTGTGGAGGCGAAGGACGAGGCCAGCACCGGTGCGGCCAAGTTCCAGATCACCAACCTGCTGCGGCAGCGCCACAACATCCTGCGGGAGGACGATTTTGCCGTGCGCTCCCAACAGGACGCCCTCTCGATCGTGGGCACCATCACCGGCGGGCTCACGTTGATGCTCGGCGCCATCGGCGCCATCTCGCTGCTGGTGGGCGGCATCGGCATCATGAACATCATGCTGGTGTCCGTGAGCGAGCGCACCTCGGAGATCGGGCTGCGCAAAGCCGTGGGTGCCCGCAGCAGCGATGTGCTGGCCCAGTTCCTGGTGGAGGCCCTGGTGCTCTCCAGCCTCGGCGGGGTGATCGGCAGCGCCCTGGGCCTCTCGGCCGTGGCGGCCCTGGGCGCCCTCACCCCCCTGCCCGCTGCCATTGGCACCGTGAGCGTGCTGGTGACCGTGGGGCTCTCCGGCTCCATCGGCCTGATCTTCGGGGTGCTGCCCGCCCGCCGCGCCGCCCGACTCGATCCGATCACGGCCCTGCGCAGCCTCTAGGCCAGGCCGTTCCAGCCAGGCCCCGCAAATGTCGAAACCAGCAGAAAGAAAACCTTAAGAACCGCTCAGGCTGCCCAAACCGTGTTGGATGCAACCATCGCGCAACCCACGGGTGAGTTTATTGGGGGTTCTGCATAGGACCGATTCCCTTGGCCCAGCTCTCCTGCGGCTACCGCAACGGCACCGATCGCATGGTGATCGTGCGTTGCATCGGCCCGGATGAGTTTTTTCTCGAGCGGGTGGTGTTCCCCTTCGAGCTGCTCAGCTTCCTGGCGCCTCCCGGCAGCGTGGTGGAGATCTGGACCCACGGCCTGGGCGGACCGGAGCTGATGGAGAGCCTGCCGGTGGAGCAGCTGTTGCTGGAGCCCGGCGCACCCAGCGCCGCTGCGGACAATGGCCCCCCCACCCTCAGCGTTGCGCCCGATCCTGAGAAGAGCCGCGAGCCCGCGAACTGGCAGGAAGCGGTGTAGGACGCAAGAGCCGCGAACCCAGCCTCGGATCGGCAAGGGCTCGCTTTACACTTGTTAAACATCCAGATCCGGATTTCCACAGCCATGAATCAGCGCTGGCGCACCATCGCCCTCTGGGTTCTTCCCATCGGCGTGGCGTTGTTCCTCGGCTGGCAGGTGCTTGGCAATGGCGGCAGTAGCCGCTTCAGCCCCGCTGGCCCCACGGTGGCCCCCCGCAATGCGGCGGTGGCCCGCATGAGCTACGGCCGCTTCCTCGATTACGTCGATGCAGGACGCGTCACGGCCGTGGACGTCTTTGACGGTGGTCGTAGCGCCGTGGTGGAGGCCGTGGATCCCGATCTCGACAACCGCGTGCAGCGTCTGCGGGTGGATCTGCCTGGCCTGGCCCCTGAGCTGGTGAACAAGCTCAAGGATCAGGGCATCAGCTTCGATATTCATCCGCCCCGCAATGCCCCGCCAGCCCTTGGACTGCTGGGCAACCTGCTGTTCCCGCTGCTCCTGATCGGCGCCCTGGTGTTCCTGGCCCGCCGTTCCAACAACATGCCCGGCGGCCCCGGCCAGGCCATGCAGTTCGGCAAGACCAAGGCCCGCTTCGCCATGGAGGCTGAAACCGGCGTCAAGTTTGACGACGTGGCTGGCGTTGAAGAGGCCAAGCAAGACCTCCAAGAGGTGGTGACCTTCCTCAAGACGCCGGAGCGCTTCACCTCCGTGGGAGCCAAGATTCCCAAGGGCGTGCTGCTGGTGGGCCCTCCCGGAACCGGCAAGACCCTCCTGGCCAAAGCCATTGCTGGTGAAGCTGGGGTTCCCTTCTTCTCCCTCTCCGGATCGGAGTTCGTGGAGATGTTCGTGGGT
>CALJTZ010000035.1 GCA_937975655.1 uncultured Synechococcus sp.
CCCGCGGCCGTTCGATCACCTCCCTGCAGGCCGTGTACGTGCCTGCCGACGACTACACCGACCCAGCACCGTTCACCACGTTCACCTTCCTCGACGCCACCACCGAGCTCAGCCGCCAGATCGATCCGCGCCGCCCCACGGGTCTGGCCCTGCGCCCGCTGCCCGGCCCTGGCGAGCGCTTCCCCGTGGATGATCCAGCCCTGCAACCTCAGCTGGAACCCCGGCCGGTGAGCGATGCCCGCTATGTGCAGGCGCTGCTGGAGGGGCTGGCGGAGATCGAGCGTGCCGGCTGGCAGCGGTTGGCCGAGCTGGGTGCTCCGCCGATCCAGCGGGTGATCAGCCTGGGCGGTGGTGCCCGCAATCCCCAGTGGCGGCTGATTCGCCAGCGGGTGCTGGGGCTGCCTGTGCTGAACCGCCCCCAGCTCACCGCGGCGCAGGGTATGGCCAGACTGGCTCGCACAGCCCTGAGGTGCCCATGAACAACAGCTTGCGCTCCTGGATCTCCATGCTGATTTTCGTGGTGCTCGCTGGATACGTGAGCTTCAGTGCCATCCGCCTGGGCCTGCTGCTGTGGCAGCGCTTTGCCGCCGGCTAACCCACGGGCCCAGACCCCTCAGAATTGCCGCACTTGCGATCGCACCCATGGCCGCCGACCCCCTCACCCCCTCCGTGAGCGATCGGATCTGCAAGCACATGAACGACGACCACGCGGCGGCGGTGCTGGCCTATGCCCGTCACTACGGCGGTGTCGCGGCTCCGGCCACGGCGCGGATGGTGGCGGTGGGCCCGGAGGCCATGCAGCTGGAGGTGGATGGCCAGCGGCTGGATGTGGCCTTCGACCACACCCTCAGCGATAGCGAGGATGCCCACCGCACCCTGGTGGCCATGCTGCGGGCCATGCCCCAGACCTGAGTGGGTGGGGAATGCTCAGGCCAGTCCCTGGACGGCCATGTTGCAAACCCTTCTGCGGGGTGCCCTCTCCCTGATCAGTACTGGTCGCTGCCCGCTCTGCAGTGGCGCCGTGCCGGCCGATGCCTCCAGCCAGCGGCTGTGCGAGGCCTGCCGCGACCGCCTGGCCCTGAGCGCTGGTGGCCTGCAGGGGGATCAGCCCCTGCTGTGGTGTGCCCTGGCTGCCTACGGCGGTCCGTTGCGGGGCCTGCTGCTGGCGCAGCGGCCGCGCCCGGCCCTGAGCGTGATGGAGGGTTTGGCTGCTGAGCTCCTGGCCTGCTGTGGCAGCGCCATCGCCGGTGGGCTGCTGGTGCCGATCCCCAGTTGGAAGCGGGCAGCCAACCCGTTGCCCCAGCTGATTGCCAAAGCCCTGGCCACGGCGTCGGGGGGGCGGGTCACGGTGTCTGGTGAGCTGTTGCAACGCAGTCGTCCCACCGTGGGCCAGCACCATCTGAACCGCACCCTGCGTCTGCGCAATCAGCTGGGTTCGTTCCAGTGCGTCCGCCAGTCGCGCCCGGTGCTGGCGGGCCTGCGCCGCCGTGGGCTCTGGCTGGTGGATGACATTCTCACGACGGGGGCCACGGCCCAGGCGGCGGCCGTGGCTTTGGAAGCGGAGGGGCTGCGGGTGGATGGCCTGCTCTGCCTGGCCCGAACCCCTGCCCCCTCGTGATCTAAGATCTGCAAGTCGCGCCAGCGACGGGCCGGGATAGCTCAGTTGGTAGAGCAGGCGATTGAAAATCGCCGTGTCCCCAGTTCAAATCTGGGTCCTGGCATTGATTAGCGTTGCAGTCTGCTGAATTGCAGCTTCACCATGCCCCTGCCGATACCCGATAAGCCAGGGCAAGTTTTCGACAATGCCGACAGCTTCGGGATGGTGTTCGATGAGGCTTGGCAGCGCCACGAACGCACGAGTCCTAACCACGGCTTGGGCACCGAGGAGAAGAAGCTGTTGATGCTGCAGGCCTGCGGCGAGCACCCCTTCATGCTCAGCAGCCCAGCCATGGCCACGCAGGTGGCCGATTTCCGCATCCGTTTGCTGGGCCTCTGAGCGGCGCTGCCCATAGGATCCGGCCTCTCCCCACCATCCCCGAGGCGATGTCCAGCCCCCTCGCTCGCCTGCTGCGCCAGTTGAGCGCCGGCTTCAGCAACCAGCACCAGGCCTTCGAGAACCCACCGCTCTACGCCCACATCCTGGTGAAGTTCCGGCCGCTGCCCCAGCTGGTTCCGGGGTCGCTGCTGCTGGAGCAGACCTACGCCATCACGCCAGGGGTTCCTTATCGCATTCGGGTTCTGCGGGTTGAGCAGCAGGAGCAGAACTTGGTGATCCACAACCAGGCCCTCCACGATGAGCAGCGCTTCTGGGGCGCGGTGCAGGACGACGAGAAGCGCGCCCTGATCACAGCGGCGGATCTCAAGCCCCTCGAGGGTTGCGCCTACGTGGTGCGTGAAACCGCCGATGGCTTCAATGGCGAAGTGGAGCCCGGCTGCCGCTGCCTGGTGGAGCGCAAAGGGGCCACCTCTTACCTCGTGAGCAGCTTCGAGCTCAGTGCCCATGGCATGCGCACCATTGATCGCGGCCACGACCCCAACACCCATGAACAGCTCTGGGGATCACTGGCGGGGCCCTTTGAATTCCAGCGCACCGAGGACTACAGCCATGAGCTGCCTGGCGACTGGCTCGCCGCCTGATCTCCGCAGGACGTTTGCACAACGTTGCAGTGCTTTACGCCAGCCGTGAAGCTCTGTGAGGTGTTGGCGGCCTAGGGGTTTCTGCCTATTTCCTTTTTCTAAGGTCGGCGAGCTTTTTTCTGCCGCCGTCATGGCATTGCCGCTGCTGGCCACCAAGCCGATCACCCAGAACGCCCGGGTGAATAACTTCGCCATTGGTGGTGATGAAGCTCCGCGTACCCTCGTGGCTGTGGATGAAGTGATCGAGCGGGCTTACCGCCAGATCTTCTTCCACGCCTTCAAGGTGGATCGCGAGCCGATGCTCGAGATGCAGCTGCGCAACGGCACGATCACCACCCGCGATTTCGTGCGCGGCTTGCTGCTCTCGCGCAAGTTCAGCGAGGGCTTCTATCGCTGCAACAGCAACTACCGCGTGGTGGAGCAGGTGGTAGGCCGGGTGCTGGGCCGTGAAGTGCACGGCAACGAGGAACGCATCGCCTGGTCGATCGTGATCGCGAACCAGGGGCTCGAGGGCTTTGTGGATGCCCTGCTCGAATCACCCGAATACCTGGAAGCGTTCGGCACGGATGCGGTGCCCTATCAGCGCTCTCGGGTGCTGGCCGGCCATGCCAAGGCTCAACTGCCCTTCAACCAGAAGGCTCCCCGCTATGACGCCTACTGGCGCGAGACGAGCGCCAAGCGTGCCCCCGCCAACCCCTATGCCGGTGGTGGTGCCCAGTTCAGCGGCGGCCAGATGTCTCCAGCCTGGGTCGGCGGTCAGCCCCCCAAGGTTGCGCAGACCCTCTGGCTGGCCATCGGTGCCGTCGGTGCCCTGGAACTGGTGCGCGTGCTGGTGGCTACCGCCGGGGCCATGCTCAGCACCGGGTCTGCCGGCTGATTCAGGCGCTTAGCTCATCCATGAAGGGCTGTTCCTCTTCGTCTGGGAAGGGGTTCAGTTCCAACTCCAACTCCAGCTCAGGCTCCTCAGGGGAAGATCGGAAGAGCACACGTCTGAACTCCAGTCACCTTGTACTATCTCGTAT
>CALJTZ010000036.1 GCA_937975655.1 uncultured Synechococcus sp.
CCAGTTCGCTGCGGCTCTCCCAAGAGCAGATCCGCACCTATTTCGAGACGGTGCTGTTAGGGGTGGAGGCGATTCGGCCCCTGCCGGTTGCGGCGGGCTCCAGCAGCGCCCGCTAGCCGTTTTCGTTCCTTCCGTTTCGTTTCCCCCCTTTTCGGTTCCGCTCCGATGGCGTTCCTCTCCCGTTCCCGCCTGTTCGGCATCTTGCTGATCGTGGCGTCGCTGCCCATGGACCCCGGGATGGCTCTGGCCACCGGGATGGCCGGGCGTCCGGATCTGGGCGATGAGCCGTTGGCAGGCAGTGTCGAGTCGCGGTTGCGGCGCATTGCCGAGGCGGTGCGGGAGCGCCAGGAGCTGGCTGGCGAGCCATCCAGCAACGGTGTGCCCGAGGATGCTCTGGCGGTGGTGTTTGTGAATGGTCCCGGGGTGGGCTGGGGCAACGGTGGCTTCCGCAATGGTGGTTTCTATAACGGTGGTTTCCGTAATGGCGGCTTCTACAACGGTGGCTTTCGCAACGGCGGTTTCTATAACGGTGGCTTCCGCAATGGCGGCTTTCTGAACCACTGGTGACGCCGGTGTCAGCCAACCCGCCCACGCCGTTCGGGCCCCTGCGCCTGTTGGTGGTGCAGCCCACCCCCTTCTGCAACCTCGATTGCGACTACTGCTACCTGCCTAGCCGCGACGACCGCAGCCGTCTCTCCTTGGAGATCCTCGAGGCGGCCCTGGAGCGGGTGCTGGAGAGCCCCTATCTCGATGGTGGCTTCACCCTGCTCTGGCATGCGGGTGAGCCGCTGACGGCCCCGATCAGCTTTTACGACCAGGCCACCGCGTGCATTCAGCGGGTACTGGAGCGCCATGGCCTGCCGCCCCACACGATCAACCAGTCGCTGCAGACCAACGCCACAGTGATCGATGCGGCCTGGTGCGACTGCTTCGAGCGCAACGGTATTCATGTGGGCGTGAGCATGGATGGCCCCGCCTTCCTGCACGACGCCCATCGCCGCACCCGCACAGGCCTGCCCACCCACGCGGCGGTGATGCGTGGCATCCGCTGGCTGCAGCGGCGGGAGATCCCCTTTCAGGTGATCGCCGTGCTCACCGACGACGCCCTGGATCACGCCGACCAGATGTTCGATTTCTTCGTGGACCACGCCATCACGGACGTGGGCTTCAACATGGAGGAAACCGAGGGGGAGAACGCGGCCTCCAGCCTCGAGAGTCCGAATGGGGAGCGGCGTTACCGCGCGTTTCTTGAACGCTTCTGGCGGCGCAGCATGGAGCAACCGGGGCGCCTGCGCCTACGGGAGTTCGATGGCATCGTGAACTTGGCCTGCAGTGATGCCCGCCTGGCCCACACCGACATGAACACGCCTTTCGCGATCGTGAACGTGGACGCCCAGGGCCATCTCTCCACCTTCGATCCCGAGTTGCTCTCCGTGCCCACCGCCGAATACGGCGATTTCGCCTTTGGCCATGTGCGCTGCGACAGCCTCGAATCGCTCGTGGCCAACGAGAAGTTCCAGCGCATCCACCAGGAGATTCAGGCCGGCGTGGAGCGTTGTCGCCAGGAGTGTGAGTATTTCGGCCTGTGCGGTGGTGGTGCAGGCAGCAACAAGTATTGGGAGCACCGCCGTTTCGATGGCACGGAAACCCAGGCCTGCCGCTACCGCATCAAGTTGGTGGCCGATGTGGTGCTGGCCGGGATGGAGCAGGAGTTGGATCTGGCGTGCTGAACCGATCCGGCTGGCCGGGGGGAGATGATCAGAGGTAGTGCCTGCCGCTGCTGCGGTTCTCCGCTTCCATGCTGACCGTTCTCCACGCCCTTCAAGGCCAGCTGTGTGCGGCCATGGAACGGGCTTTCCCCGAGGCGGCGCAACAGGCTCGCGCGGGCGGCCGGCCCCTCGATCCCCAGCTGGCGCCGGCCTCGAAGCCGGAATTCGGTGATTTCCAGGCCAATGGCGCCTTGCCCCTGGCCAAGCCCCTGGGTCAGCCGCCCCGGGCCATCGCCACGGCGATCGTGGAGCAGCTGGCGGCCGATCCGGCCTTTGCCGAGCTCTGCGAGGCGCCCCAGATTGCCGGCCCCGGCTTCATCAACCTCACCCTGCGGCCCGAGCGGCTGGCGGCTGAGGTGCAGGCCCGGCTGGGGGATCCGCGGCTGGGCGTGCCGAGTGTTGCGGAGGCTGGCGGTGGGGGCCTGGCTCCCGTGATCGTGGACTTCTCCAGTCCGAACATCGCCAAGGAGATGCACGTGGGGCACCTGCGTTCCACGATCATTGGCGACTCCCTGGCCCGGGTGCTCGAGTTCCGTGGCCACCCGGTGCTGCGCTTGAACCACGTGGGCGATTGGGGCACCCAGTTCGGGATGCTGATCACCCACCTCAAGCAGGTGGCACCCGAGGCTCTCACCACCGCCGATGCGGTGGACCTGGGCGATCTGGTGGCCTTCTACCGCCAGGCCAAGGCGCGCTTCGATGAGGACGAGGCCTTCCAGACCACCTCCCGCGAGGAGGTGGTGAAGCTGCAGAGCGGCGATCCCATCAGCCGCAAAGCCTGGCAGTTGCTCTGCGACCAGAGCCGCCGCGAATTCCAGAAGATCTACGACCGGCTCGACATTCGTCTCAGTGAGCGCGGCGAGTCGTTCTACAACCCCTACCTGGAGGGAGTGGTAGCCGATCTGGATGCCTCCGGGTTGCTGGTGACTGACGACGGTGCCCGCTGCGTATTCCTCGAGGGGGTGAGTGGCAAGGACGGCAAGCCCCTGCCGGTGATCGTGCAGAAGAGCGATGGCGGTTTCAACTACGCCACCACCGACCTGGCGGCGATCCGCTATCGCTTCGGCTCGGTTCCCGATGGAGATGGCGCCCGGCGGGTGATCTATGTGACCGATGCGGGCCAGGCCAACCATTTCGCCGGCGTGTTCCAGGTGGCCCGGCGGGCCGGTTGGATCCCCGCCGATGGCCGCCTCGAGCATGTGCCCTTTGGCCTGGTGCAGGGTGAGGATGGCAAGAAGCTGAAAACCCGGGCCGGCGACACGGTGCGACTCCGGGATCTGCTGGATGAGGCGGTGGAGCGGGCCGAGGCCGACCTGCAGCGGCGTCTGGCGGAGGAGGAGCGCACGGAAGACCAGGCCTTCATCCAGCACGTGGCCACCACCGTGGGCCTGGCCGCTGTGAAGTATGCCGATCTCAGCCAGAACCGGATCACCAATTACCAGTTCAGCTTTGACCGCATGCTGGCGCTGCAGGGGAATACGGCTCCTTACTTGCTCTATGCCGTGGTGCGCATCGCTGGCATCGCCCGCAAGGGTGGAAACCTGGAGGCCGGTGGCTCTGAGGAGGCCGGATCCGGAGCCCCTGCCCCACTCACCTTCACGGAACCGCAGGAGTGGGCCCTGGTGCGGGAACTGCTCAAGCTCGATGGCGTGATCGCCGAGGTGGAGGAGGAGTTGCTGCCCAATCGTCTCTGCACCTACCTGTTCGAGCTGAGCCAGGTGTTCAATCGCTTCTACGACCAGGTGCCGGTGCTCAAGGCCGAAGAGTCCGCCCGCTCCTCCCGCCTGGCCCTCTGCCGCCTCACCGCCGACACCCTCAGACTGGGGCTGGGCCTGCTCGGTATTCCCACCCTGGAGCGGATGTGATGGACCCACAGCAGAGGCCGAATCTGCCGGGGCCACCGCTCCCCCAGCCCCGCCCCGAGGTGGAGAGCCTCAAGGCCTACAGCGCTCCGCTGGAGGGTCGGCGTGGATTGCTGCGACTTGACTTCAACGAGAACACGGTGGGGCCGAGCCCCCGGGTGGTGGAGGCGATCCGCGCGATTCCCGCCGATCACTACGCCATCTATCCCGAGTACGACGGCCTGCGGGAGGCGGTGCTCGCCAACCTGGCCCTGCCGGTGGAGCCCAGCCAGATCGGCCTGTTCAACGGGGTGGATGCGGCGATTCACGCCATCTTTCACGCCTACGGCGACCGGGGGGAGACGTTGCTCACCACCAGTCCCACCTTCGGCTACTACACCCCCTGTGCCCAGATGCAGGGCATGGCGATCGAGGCGATTCCGTACCGCTTGCCCGATTTCGCCTTCCCGCTGGAGGAGTTGCGCACGGCGTTGCTGGGAGAGGGCGTGCCCGGTTGGCGCGCCCCGCGGATCCTGCTGATCTGCAATCCCAACAACCCCACCGGCACGCGCCTGGCGCCGGAACCGATTCTCGAGCTGGCGGCGGCGGCCCCGGGCACCCTGGTGGTGGTGGATGAGCTCTACGAGGCCTTCACCGGCGACAGCGTGCTGCCCCTGGCGGATTTCACCGCCACCCCCAACCTGCTGGTGCTGCGCTCCTTGGCTAAAACCGCTGGCCTGGCGGGCCTGCGCATCGGTTTTGCCATCGGCGCGGCGGCCGTGGTGGACCGAATCGCTCGGGTCACCGGCCCCTATGACATCAACAGTTTTGCGGTGACGGCAGCCCATGCCGCCCTGGCGGACCAGGCCTATGTGGATCGCTATGTGGCCGAGGTGCTCGAGGCCCGCGCCTGGTTGGTGGATCAGTTCCAGGCCGCTGGCGTGCGCCACCATGCCGCTGGGGGCAACTACCTGCTGGTGTGGCCCAGGCAGGCCCCTGCCGATGTGGATGCCGCTCTGCGCCGGGCCGGAATCCTGGTGCGCTCCATGGCCGGCAAGCCCCTGATCGATGGCGCCCTGCGGGTGAGCCTGGGTACCACCGCCCAGATGCAGCAGTTCTGGCAGGCCTACGCGTGCATCGAGGGGCTGCTGCCGCCGGTGTGATCAGCGCATCACGTCGATCTGGGTGGTGTCGGAGAGCTTGGCGGGCAGGCTGAGTACCCGGCCCACCCGCTTCACCGGGGTGCCGGCCATGGCCTGCAGGAACGGCTCCACGCTGCCTTGATCGCAGTTGGCCGGAGTGCTGCCGCTCACGTACTGCACGGGGATCACCCGGCGGGGAGCCAGC
>CALJTZ010000037.1 GCA_937975655.1 uncultured Synechococcus sp.
TGTGGATCACCGTACTGGCACTGCTGATGGACTTCGGCCTGCGACGCCTGCAGCGCCGCCTGCGTGCGCCGCAGCAGCGTGCCCACGGCCGGGCCTTCATCGAGCAGCAGGCGCACATAGCCCTCGTCCGAGGGCTCGCCGAAGGATTCGTCGTAGCTGAAGTGCATGTCCACCGGCCGGCTACGCATGCCCGACCCGGGGGCCTTCACTTCAAACACGAAGCCAGCCCCCTCGTCGGGCTGAATCCGCAAGATCAGCTGGTTGGCGGTGGGGCTGCCGCCGGCCGCATCGAACAGGTGAACCGGTGCTTCGCGGAAGGTGAGCACCACTTCACTGAGGCGCTTGGGCAGCCGTTTGCCGGTGCGCAGGTAGAAGGGCACGCCCTGCCAGCGCCAGTTGTCGATGAACAGCTTCATCGCCACATAGGTTTCGGTGGTGCTGTTGGGATTCACCCCCGGTTCGGCTCGGTAGCCGGTGAGCGGCATCGCCGGACTGCCGCCCTCGCTGTACTGGCCCCGCACGCAGCACTTCCAGGGCTCATCTTCATTGGCCAGGCGTGAGGCCTGGAGCACCTTGGCCTTTTCGTTGCGGATCGCCTCCGGATCAAAGCGGCCTGGGGCTTCCATGGTGGTGAGGGCCAGCATCTGGGTGAGGTGGTTCTGCACCATGTCCCGCAGGGCGCCGGAGCTCTCGTAGTAGCCGGCCCGCTCTTCCACACCCACCGTTTCCGCGGCGGTGATCTGCACGTTGGCGATGTAGTTGCGGTTCCAGATCGGCTCGAAAATTGTGTTGGCGAAGCGCAACACCAGGATGTTCTGAACCGTCTCCTTGCCGAGGTAGTGGTCGATCCGGAAGATCTGCTGCTCCTGGCCGCAGGCCTGCACGATGCGGTTCAGCTGCTCGGCACTGCCGTAGTCGCGGCCGAAGGGCTTCTCGATCACCACGCGGCTGCGGCTGGGGTCCTTGAGCAGGCCGGCATTGGCCAGGGTTCGGCAACCACTGCCGTAGAAGGCGGGCGACACCGAGAGGTAGAAGGTGCGGTTGCCGCGGGTGGCCTTGAGGCGGTCGATGGCCTCGAGGCGGGTGCCCAGTCGCTCCACGTCCTGCTGCTGCTGCAGATCCACCGGCTCGTAGAAGAGGCAGGCCGAGAACTGGTTCCAGGCGCTTTGGTGCTGGCGCACCTCCTCGCTGAGGGCCTCGGCCATGCGGGAGCGGAACTCCTCATCGCTCCAGGGCCGGCGGGCACAGCCGAGCACGGCGAATTCACTGGGCAGCCGCCGCTGGCGGAACAGCTCGAACAGGGCCGGAATCAGCTTGCGATGGGTGAGGTCGCCGCTGGCCCCGAAGATCACCAGGCACTGGGGTGAGATCACCCGCTCCTGGCGCAGGCCAACGCGCAGGGGGTTGGTGAGGGTGTGGGCCATCTCGATTGCGCGCTTGCCCATGGTTTAACGGCCCTGGCGGGCAAGCGCCTAGGTCGATGGCGTTCTCAAGGCTTTTGTGCGTGATCAGTTAAAAAAGCGCCGCCTGGCAGGCCCCCCGAGCGGCCCATAAAAAAGCCCGCCGGTGGGCGGGCCTGAACAGCGCGGGTGGGGGTTGAGCCAGGGCTCAATAGGTTTCCACGTGCCAGCGCTCGGCCTTCTTGAGCTGGGGACGCAGCTCGGCCCAGTTCAACCCCTTGGCGGCGGCGGCGGCCGTCATCGCCTCGTCGATGCCCGGCTCCATGCCCCGCAGGCCGCACATGTACACGTGGGTCTTGGGGTTCTCAATCCAGGAGAAGATCTCGTCGGCGTTTTCGCTGACCCGGTCCTGGATGTACATCCGGCCGCCCTTGGCATTCTGTTGCTCGCGGCTGATGGCCTTGGTGTAACGGAAGTTGTCGGGGAACTGGCTCTGGTAGTGATTGAAGTCCGCGTCGTAGAGCAGGTTGGCGGTGGTGGGGGAGCCCATGAACAGCCAGGCCTTGCCCTTGAAGTGCCAGCCGTTGGCTTCGCGTTCGGCGGGTTCGAACATGCGGCGCAGGTAGGTGCGCATCGGTGCGATGCCGGTGCCGGTGGCGAACATGATCACGTTCGCGTCTTCATCGGCGGGCAGCAGCATCTCCTTACCCACGGGGCCGGTGATTTTCACCTTGGCCCCCGGCTCGATGTCGCACAGGAAGGTGGAGCAAACGCCCGAGCGCTGGCGACCATTGGTCTGGTACCGCACGATCGCCACGGTGAGGTGGAGCTTCGGGGACTGGCTGATGGTATGCATGTGTCGTATGACGATGGCCACGTACGTGGCTACAATGATGTCGACGACGACGGGGAACCAGAAGGTGAATGCGCCGACCATCCCGCATGCCCACACGACGAAGCGCTCGTAGGCTATGGCGTCGGTGTAGTTTGCCCAGACGTGGACCTCCTGGAGCATGAGAAGGATCATGACCTTGTCGGCGACGAGGAGCGAGGATGTGATGGTGGGCGGCATGTCCATCGCCATCGCCGAATGG
>CALJTZ010000038.1 GCA_937975655.1 uncultured Synechococcus sp.
GGAGAGATTGAGGCTACGCACCCCGCCCCCCTGGCGGACCGACCCCGGCATCGGAATCGTGAGGCAGGCCTGAGCATCCCCCACCACAGCCGCGGGTAAGCCGTCGGTCTCCCGGCCAAACAGCAACCAGTCGTGCGGCTCGTACTGGATCTGGTGATAGCCCTGCTGGCCATGGCTGCTCAGGGCCAACAGCCGTCCACCTCGCGAGAGCCGGTGCGCCTGAAAAGCCGCCCAGTCGTGGTGACGCTGCAGTTGAACCCAGGGCCAGTAGTCGAGTCCTGCTCGCTTCACGGTGCGATCGGAGATCTCGAATCCGAGCGGCTCGATCAGGTGGAGCTCGCAGTCCGTGGCGGCGCAGGTTCGCGCCACATTGCCCGTGTTGGGTGGGATCTGAGGCTGAAACAGCACGATGCGGGGCATGGCGTCAGCGCAGCGGAACGGCATGCCCCAGGGCATGCAGGTCTAGGGCTCGGCCTTGAACCACCAGCCAGGCGGCGTCACTCTGTGCCATCAGACGCTGCTGCAGGGCGCCGAGCCGATCCCGGAACAGCCCTCCAATCGCCGTGGCCGGCACCACGCCCCAACCGACCTCCTCGCACACCAGAACCACAGGCAGCGGCAGCTGGGCGAGGGTGTGGAGCAGGCGCTGGCACTCCTGCTCCCAGGCCTGCTCCGGGAGGTCGAGGTGATGGGCCAGCCAGGTGCCCAAGGCGTCCACCAGCAGCAGCGGCAGGGGCTGCGGGGGGGCGTCCAGCAGCTGGGCGAGGGCCGCGCTGAGGTTGCCGCCCACCTCCAGGGTGGTCCAGTGGTCCGGTCGGCGTTCGCGGTGCTGGGCCAGGCGCTGCTGCCAACTGGGGTCGTCGGGCCGCAGGGCTCCTGTGGCCAGATACACCACAGGCTGGCCGGTGCTGGCGGCCAGGTGCTCGGCCCAGCGGCTCTTGCCACTGCGGCTGGGGCCACTGACCAGCACAAGCCCAGCCTGGGCCGAGGGCTCAACCGCCACCGTTCATGTTGCGCAGGGTGGCCACCGAGGAGGGCGAAACGCGGTTCAGATAGCGGAAGATCCAGTACTTGAAGATCGTGGCCAACACCACCGGGAAGGTGGCGATGAACAGCATGATGAAGTTCTCCTGGTGGGGCAGGCCGAAGTGGTCTTCGATGCCCTCCAGCAGAACGGTCCAGCCTTCAGGACTGTGGAAGCCCACGAAGATGTCCGTGAACAGAATGATCGTGAAAGCCTTGGCGCTGTCACTCAGGCCATAGACCGCCTCATCCAGGAAGCCCCGCAGCACCTGGATATCCCTGCGCCCCACCAGGCACACCAGCAGGAAGCCCATCAAACCGGCCACGTCGGCCAGGATGTTCTTCACCGCCTCCATGCCTTCACCATCGGCGTCCTGCTTGAGCTCCTTGGCCTTCTCGGCCAGGGCCTCATGCATGACGTCACGGCTTGGGGGGTCTTTCCCCTCCAGCAGCGCCTGGAATTCCACCTCCTGTTGGAACAGCCGCAATTTCTCAACGGCCTTTTCCTGGAGGTGGGGTTTGGGGTAACTGAGGAAGGGCACCTCTGGGGCGAAGCGATCCACCAGCGGTGAGATCAGCACGGTGCGGCTCACCTGCTGAACGATCAGCGGCACCAGAATCATCAACAGCAGGATCCGCAGCGACACCAGGGTGGAATCGCGGCGACGGCGGAAGCCGGCCACGAGGGAGGCCTCAGCTTCGGGGTCCAGCTGGCGGCGGACACCGTCGAACACCCCCAGCAGGCTGCGCGGCAACATCTCCGGCGAACGGCTGATGCTGGGCAGGCTGCGGCGGCGGCTGTAGCGGCTTGTCACCGTTTCCACCAGCTGCAGCTGGCGCAGTATCACCTTTATGAATCGTCCACGCTCTGGCCTCTTTAGGCCCTGCGGTTAGATATGTCTGTAATCCTAATGTATTAAAACCAACTCTTGCTAATGTGGTTAATCCTGGCTCAGTTAATCCAATTGATTTGAGCAATTCCAGCGCATCAGCCTCATCTAAATCAGCAAGCTCTGCCTCTGTCTTGGCATCTAAGAAAATCGCCTCCGCAGGTTTGACTAGTGCTGCTAACTCTTCCCGTAATTTATTATCTGCTAATTCAGCTGCATCAACATTAAAAACATATAAAAATGGTTTGGCAGTTAATAGTTGTAACTCTGAAATAGCTGCAATATCAACCTTGCTGCCTCGCAAAAGTTTACCTTGATTTAAAATTTGGGCAGCAGCTTTTGCTGCCTCCAAAACTGGCACCTTTTCCTTAACCGTTCTAACCTCTTTTTCTAGACGTTGGATCGCCTTTTCCAAAGTTTGCAGGTCAGCTAAACAAAGTTCGGTGTTAATTGTTTCCATATCTTTTTTAGGATCAACATTTCCATCCACATGGACTACATCGCCATCTTTAAAAACTCGAATAACTTGGCAGATCGCATCTGACTCTCTGATATTTGCTAAGAACTTATTTCCAAGACC
>CALJTZ010000039.1 GCA_937975655.1 uncultured Synechococcus sp.
CCATTCAGCAGCTCGGACTGTTGCGCGCTACTGAATGACCTGGTGAGAAAACACACTTAGCAAGCTTTCGATGCCTACAGTATCCAGAGTCTTCACCATGCCGAGCTGCTTTGGTTTGATGGCAGAGGTGCGGTTGAAGGGGCTGTCGATGGTGTCCACACCAGCCTGCAGGTTGGTGATCCGATCCGGCGTCGTGCTCCAGAGGGCATCACTGAGCCGATTGAGGCTGAAGCTATCGGGTCCACTTGTTCCGGTGAGGATATCGGTCTTGGAGGTGAACACAAGTGCTGCAGGGGCGAGGTCGTCGTTGCTGATGGTGCCTGTGCTGACACTGTTGGTGCCGATGCTGTAGCCCGAGCCGAGCGCCAGCGTCAAGATCACCGTTTCATCGGGTTCCATACTGCTGTCTGCCGTCGGGTCAATCACCACACTGGCCGTTATGGCATTGGCAGCGAAGGTCACGCTTTGGCTGCTGCCAGTCACCAGGCCGCTGTAATCACTGCCACTGTTGGCAGTTCCTGATACCGTGAAGTTCACGCTTAATGGATCGGATGTGGCCTCCGATCGCGTGAAGGTGAATGCCAGATTTCCACTGCTGTCCTCGCTGATGGAGCTTGGTGAAAGGGCCAGCGTGATCACAGGGTTTGTTGTTGGACCTGCCGCCGACGTGATCGTGCCACTGATCTTGTAGTTGCCGATACTGGCGTAGTCGGTGTACCCAGTCGGTGAGCTGGTGGTTGGGTCGCCAAAACCAACCCCATCCAGCTTCAGGTAATAGGTGGCTGCCTTTAGGCCCTGCAGATTGATACTGGTGACGAGCCCGGGCGAGTTGGCTTGGTAGAGCAATACTCCATTGCTGTCGTAGAGGTCTACCGCCAGATCGAGGTTGGACGCATTGTCAGGATAGGGAGTGCTCAAATTCAGATCACTCGTTTGGGAGAGGACTGTTGAGTTGGCCCCTCCCCACGCCCCGTCCCCATCCACGTAGGCCCGATACCAGTAGGGGTCGAAGCTGATGTTGATGTCTCCGACGTCTAAAAGGCTGAACGAGAAATAGTCTGAATCGGCACGGGTTTCAATCGTTCCGAACTGATCTACTGTGCCTCCGGTGATTGATAGTGATACGGCTGTGAGAGGGTCGTTGCCCACGATGTCGGGCTGATATGAAAAACCGTTGTTGCCCACAATCACAGCCAAATCATCGGCCCCCTTCCCGTAATTCGCGGTGCTGCCTGTGTTGTTGCTGCCGGTGTAGGCGCCATCGTCCCAGGTGGTGACATTACGGGTGTAGCTGCTTCCCATAAGTGGGGCCCAGCTGGTCTCGTCTGTGCCGCCATGCCCCGTGTAATAGCTGCTACTTCCAGTTCCGTCGTGTGACAGCCACAGCGAATGCCCCACCTCGTGGCTGATGGCCTCGCTGATTCCGATAGCTCCGCTCCGATATATATAGACGGGAGTGTCAACGCTGGAGCCGAAGCTTCCAATGAAAGCGATCCCGCCTGCCGATGACGACGATGGGCCGTAGCTTGTGATTACGGATCGCACTCCCCAATTCGCATCGCTGCTGCCTGCTCGCAGTAGCCATTCCGCTGGCGGCTCCTGCAAGACCACATTCACGTCAAATGGTGAGAAATCCGCCGCCACCCGCTGCCAGATGGCCTGGATGTTAATCAGTTCACCATCGCTAAAAGTAGAGGGATTGCCGTCAGTATCGAAGGGGGGAGAATAGAAGCTTGCGCCCATTGTGGAATCGTTCCACGATGTGCCGCTGGTCGTATGGCCGTTGAAGTCCAGGTAGACGATCTTGGATGCGCTTGGTCTTGAGTGCAACAGAAACGTGAGGCTTGGATCAACCAGCGGTGTGGCGGATGCCACTGTCTGCGTGGCGTCGATACTCGCTAATGCCTCAGTGGTCAGCTCGCAGCGGGGCATGGTCTGAGGCACCGTTGAGCCGTCGTCGCTGCCAGGCACGGGATCCCGTTTTCCCCTCCCTGGGCTCATCTGCTTGGTCGTCGGCGGTTTCAGGTCCGCCTTGGGGAGCAAGTCGTCGTAGATCTTCCAGTCTGTTTCACTCGCGTGCTTTGGTTCTTCATTCCTTTCTGGGTGCCCTGCCGAGGGCCATTGTTGTGCCAAAAGCGGTGGTCTTGATCCTGAGATAGCCGTTGTCCTAAGGCCTTCGGGATCTCGG
>CALJTZ010000040.1 GCA_937975655.1 uncultured Synechococcus sp.
TGGTGTTGCCTTAATTATTTTTTCAGGGCTTGCGCGGCCTTGCGCGGACCTTTGCGGGTGCGTGCATTGGTGCGGGTGCGCTGGCCGCGCATCGGCAGGCCACGGCGGTGACGGAAACCACGGTAGCAGCCGAGGTCCATCAGACGCTTGATGTTGATGGACTGCTCACGGCGCAGGTCACCCTCGATGGTCAGCTTGTTGACCTCGTCGCGGATCTTTTCGAGATCGCCGTCGGTCAGGTCCTTGACCTTCTTGCTGTAGGCGATGCCGCGCATCCGCTTTGCATCTCCCGCCGAGGCCTTTCTGGATAGCGATCCTTTCAATGGGGCCCAGGTGAGCTCCTACGGGTATCAGCTCCAGCGATGTCGCTTGCAAGCGGATGGTCGCTTGAAGGCTCAGGTGGCTGTGCGGGCGGGATTGAGCCCTCAGCGTGCCTCGGATCTGAGGGTCAATCTTGTGTTGCGCAGATCGGCCAAGGCTTGGCTGATCAGTGATATCACCTATGGCAATGATCGCCATTCTGGCAGCGTTGGGAGCTTGCAAATCCTGCTGGATCGACTGCTGGATTCAGCGGGAGATGTTCTGCTCACTCCGGGTTTCCGTGTGGTCGTCAACCGCCGTTGCCCCGAGGGCACGGTGGAGTGTGATCGCGTGAGTTATCTGGGGGTCGATCGGCAAAGCGGTGCATCGCTGCGTTTGATGGGCAAAACACTCCATCGTGTCTGTGCCGATGGTGTGACGCCCTGCCGCTTTCTTGGCTATGAGTTCCGCCATGGCGACTATCGCTACATGGTTTGGGAGGATGGCGGCCTTGAGGTGAGTCGGTCCGGAACGATCTTGCTCACGGAGCAGGGAGCATGGCAGCGATGAAGGCAGCGGCCGTGGCTCGATTTAGAGGCTCGTCAGCAGCAGGATCGCGGCGATCCCAACCAACACCCAGGTGCTCGCCATCCAGATGCGCCGCCAGCGGCGAATGGCACGGCTGAACTCTTCTTCATTGCCGCGGCGCACCACAAACAAGCCCCCTGTCTGTGGTGCTTGTAGGAGCAGGCTCCCACTGGCATCACTGCATTCCCCCACCACGAAGGCCATGCCACTGGCCCGCAGGATCGCCTCCTCGCGGCGGATGCCCAGTTGGCGGGTGTTGGCCGTGTCCCGGCGGGTGGGTGGCTCCACGTCCGTGAAGACGGTTTCCAGTTCCAGCTCGGCGCCCTCAGGTTCCACCGGCAGGCTCTGGCTGCCCTGGCGCAGCCCAAACCCTTGCCGGCGCTCCAGCTGGTCCAGGGTTTCCTCCTTGCGCTCCCAGCTCACCTCGGTGCGGCTGTTGCCATCACTGTCGGTGCGGGTGGTTTCCGTGCGCACCTCCATCAGGCAGGTGGTGGTGTCGAGGAAGGCCACGCAGGGTTCGCCGCTCCAAGGGGCCGTGAGCGGTTCGGCGCAGACGATCTCCGCGGAGAGTTTCACCCGCTCCTGAAAGGAGCCCTCCCCCATCTGCTCGGCCACCGTGGCCTGGAGGTCAACCAGTTCGGCCACGCTGGATGTGCGGGCATCCAGCAGATGGGCCAGCTTGCGGGCCTGATGCCGGCGGGCCAGGCCTGTGGCCACGGCACCGGAGCCCAGCACTGCGGAGATCAGCAGGAGTGAGGGATCCATCTCAGGTCCGCTCGAAGGCGATCAGGCGCGAGAAGTAAAACGGCGCCTTGTTGAGGCTGCGGCGCACGGGTTTGAAGCCGGCTTCGGCCGCGGCGGCCACGATGCCGGCCTCCCGCAGGGTGTAGGCGCGGGTGGTCTTGCTGGGGCCGGGGAACAGCTGGCCGATGCCCTTGACGGTGTTGGTGAAGACCTTGGCGTTGTACGGTTCCAGCCGGGCGGCGCAGCGCAGCTTGCGCACCGCGTCCTGGTAGTCGTCGAGGATGATGATGTTCATGGTCAGGCGGGGGATTGTGCCGTGAGGATCGCCCACCCCCGAAGCGCCTGCGGCGCTCCCCCTCAAGGGGGCGCCGCCAGTGGCCCGGCAAAGCCGGTTCCACGGCGTCCGCTGGCTCCCACCGAGACCGTTTAACGGCCTGACTGCTACAGAGGAATTGATTTGGGCGCCATCAGCATCCGCAATGTCATCAAGCGCTACGGGCGTGGCCCGAAGGCCAACCAGGTCATCCACGGCGTGTCGGCCGACATCGCCGACGGC
>CALJTZ010000041.1 GCA_937975655.1 uncultured Synechococcus sp.
CAGATCAGGGAACAAGGACTGGGCACACCATAAGGGCCTTGGGCTTCTGCTCCGGACTCCTGGGGATCGGTGCGTGATTGCTGATCGGTTCTGTGGCAATCCATCACAGAGCCAAGCAGCCTTAACCCAGGGTTACCAAGATGTGTTGCAAGCCCTGAATTCAGGAACGATGATCGAGCTGCTGCCGCCGCTCAACGATCACAACCTGCCCTGGATGGACACGATCCATCCGATCGTCGTTCACTTCGTGATCGCGATGGCTCTGATCGCCTTCGTGTTCGATCTGGCAGGGGTTCTGCTCCGCAAGCCGGCTCTCTATGAGGTGAGCTTCTGGAACCTGCTGTTCGCCACCGGAGCCATCTTCGTGGCGATCATCTTTGGCCAGGTGGAGGCGGGCCTCGCCTCTCCCTATGGGGCAGCCCGCAACATCCTCGATATCCACACCACCAATGGCTGGTCGCTGGCGGGGATCCTGTCGCTGCTCACCGGCTGGCGCTACGTGCTGCGCAACCGCGACCCCGAAAGCCTTCCCCTTCCCTTTCTGGGGGCCGGCGGCCTGGTGAGTGCCCTTGTGCTGGTGCAGATTGTGCTTGGCGACAAGCTGATCTGGACCTACGGGCTGCACACCGTGAAGGTGGTGGCGGCCATGCGGGAGGGCTTGATCTGATGGCTGCCCTTCCGCTGCTGATGGCGCTGGCTTACAGCCCAGCAGAGCCGCCGATTGATCAGATCGCCTCCGAGTTGGGAGCCAATGGCCTCCCTTACACCCTGCCGATCCACCCGAACCTGGTGCACCTCACCATCGGGCTGTTTGTGATCGCCATTGCCTTCGATGTGGTGGGCGCGCTTTACCCCCTGGAGAAGCGGGTGTTTCGCTTCCTGGCCCTGCCCATCACCCGGGGCGGTTTCCACGATGTGGGTTGGTACAACCTGCTGGTGTGCTGCCTGGTGACCTTTTTCACCGTGGCGGCTGGCTTCTACGAAATGCTCACCGCAGTGCCCTTGCCGGGGGTCACCAGCACCTTCGGCCTCGGCAGCATGAGCACCATGCTCTTGCACGGCGTTGGCGGCGTGCTGCTGCTGCTGATCATCACCGGGATGACCGTGTGGCGCGGCTTCCAACGCTTCGTGTGGCGCCGCGACATGGGTCGCCAGGTGCAGTGGCTCTACCTGGCCGTAGGGGTGGTGATGTTTGCGTTGCTCGGTCTGCACGGCACCCTCGGTGCCCAGTTGGCCGCCGAGTTCGGTGTTCATATCGCCGCGGATCAGCTGCTCCAGGCCGGGGCTGATCTGCACACCGCCTTGCCCTGAGGAGATCTCCAACCATGACGACGTCCTCGCCTCAACCCATCAACCGCCCGGCGGTGCTGGGCGTGTCCCTCTGGGTTGGCGTGCTGGTGCTGCTCAGCCACTGGATGGGCCAGCAGGCCTACCACTGGCTTCCCGTGCAGGCCTCCAATGCGGCCCCCCTGGTGGATGGCCTGTTCAGCTTCGAAACCGCCCTCGGCACCTTTGTGTTTGCGGCTGTGGTGTCCGTGATGCTCTGGGTGATGGTGTTCAACCGTGCCGACAAATACGACGAAAGCGATGCCGTTCCGATCGAGGGCAATACCAAGCTCGAAGTGATCTGGACGGCCATTCCTTTCGTGCTGGTGATGGGCATTGCGGTGTATGCGATGCGGGTGAACCACACGCTGGGGGTGCTGGGCCCGATGGAGCACATTCACGCCCATAACTCCGCGGAGATGCAGGGCGGCTACCCGGGTGATCGCCTGCCTGCAGAGCAGGTGGAGGTGATTGCCAGGCAATGGTCCTGGGAGTTTCGCTACCCGGGCAGCAACGTGTCTGCCACGGAGCTGCATCTGGCGGTGGACCAGCCGGTGACCTTCCGGCTCATCACCGACGACGTGCTGCACGGCTTCTACATCCCCGCCTTCCGCTTGAAGCAGGATGTGATTCCCGGTAGGGCGATTGATTTCAGCCTCACCCCCACCCGTGAAGGTCGCTATCGCCTGCGGGATTCCCAGTTCAGCGGCACCTGGTTCGCGGCCAACCAGGCCGATGTGGTGGTCCAGAGCCAGGACGACTACGCCGCCTGGTTGAAGCAGGCCGCTGGCCAGCCCCTGCAAGCGGGCTTGAGCCTGGCCACCCAGGAATTCAGCGAGCGTCAGAAGCAGAAAAACCCGGGCTGGGCCACGGTGCCGCCCGCTCCACCGCCCCAGGTGAACGTTCCCGGATCCCCTTCTCTCCCACACGACGGCTGAAGCCATGACCAGCGCCACCTTCCCTGCCGATCCCAAACCGCCCGCTGGTTGGTCCCGTTATTTCGGCTTCAGCACCGATGCCAAGGTGATTGGCATCCAGTACATCGTGCTGGCGTTCTTCTATTTCCTGGTGGGTGGCTTTCTGGCCATGATCATCCGGGGTGAACTGATCACGCCGGCCTCCGATCTGGTGGATCGCACGGTGTACAACGGCATCTACACGATGCACGGAACCATCATGTTGTTCCTGTTCATCTTTCCGGTGCTCAACGGGCTGAACAACCTGTTGATCCCCACCATGATCGGCGCGCCCGACATGGCCTTCCCGCGGCTCAACACGGCGGCCTTCTGGCTGGTACCCGTGTTCTCCCTGCTGCTGGTGTCCAGTTTCTTTGTGCCGGGCGGCCCTGCGGCGGCGGGTTGGTGGTCCTATCCACCGGTGAGCATTCAGAACCCCCTCGGCCACTTCATCAATGGCCAGTTCCTCTGGATCTTGGCGGTGGCCCTTTCTGGCATCTCCTCGATCATGGGGGCGGTGAATTTCGTCACCACCATCCTGCGCATGCGCGCACCGGGCATGACCCTGTTCCGCATGCCGGTGTTCTGCTGGACGGCCTTGGCGGCACAAAGCCTTCAGTTGATCGGTCTGCCTGCCCTCACCGGTGGCGCCATCATGCTGCTAATGGATCTCAGTTTCGGAACCAGTTTTTATCGGGCCGAAGGTGGTGGAGATCCGGTGCTGTATCAGCACTTCTTCTGGTTCTATTCCCACCCGGCCGTGTATGTGATCATTCTGCCGGTGTTCGGAATCTTCTCCGAGATCTTTCCTGTTTACAGCCGCAAGCCACTGTTTGGTTACGTGTATGTGGCCCTGGCCTCCTTCATTATTGTGGGTCTGGGCTTGGTGGTGTGGGTGCACCACATGTTCCCCAGCGGCGTATCCCAATGGATGCGTGATCTGTTCATGGGCACCACCATGCTGATCGCCGTTCCTACAGGCGTGAAGGTGTTCGCCTGGCTGGGGACGATCTGGCGCGGCAAGTTGCGGCTTACCACCCCGATGCTGTTCTGCTTAGGGGGCTTGTTCAATTTCGTGTTTGCCGGCATCACCGGCATCATGCTGGCTACGGTGCCCGTGGACATTCACGTGTCCAATACCTATTTCGTGGTGGGCCATTTTCACTATGTGATCTATGGCGCTGCGGTGATGGGCATCTTTGCGGCCATCTACCACTGGTTCCCCAAGTTCACCGGTCGGATGCCCTACGAGGGCCTCGGCAAGCTGCATTGTCTGCTCACCTTCGTGGGGGCGAACCTCAACTTCCTGCCCATGCACCCGCTGGGCCTGATGGGGATGCCCCGGCGGGTGTCGAGTTACGACCCTGAGTTCACCTTTTGGAACGTGATCGCCAGTCTGGGGGCCTTCCTGCTCGGTGTGTCGATCATTCCCTTTCTGCTCAACATGCTGAGCTCCTGGATTCGCGGCCCCAAGGCCGGCCATAACCCTTGGAACGCCATCGGTCTGGAGTGGCTGCTGCCCTCTCCCCCACCGGTGGAAAACTTTGAAGATGAGGTCCCCACTGTGATCAGTCGCCCCTATGGCTACGGCACGGGTGAACCGCTTGTGGAACACCAAGCCGAGATCGAACGGCGTCTGGAGCTGCAGGAGGCAACGGCATGACCAGCGCGATCCCCACCCCGGCTCCAGCCCATGGGCATGGCGAGCATCCCAAGCACAATCTCACCGGCTTCATCATTTTTCTGTGCTCTGAGAGCGTCATCTTTCTGGCGTTCTTCAGTGGCTACGCCATCCTCAAAACCTCGGCCCTCAACTGGCTGCCGGCGGGGGTGGATGGCCTCGAGTGGCGTACTCCGCTGCTCAACACCGTGGTGTTGCTTTCCAGCTCCGGCGCCATCGTGGTGGCTGAGCACTTCAAGGCCAAGGAGAAGCTCTGGCTGTTCCGGGCCTTCTGGCTGCTCACCATGGCCATGGGGGCCTATTTCCTCTATGGCCAGGCGGTGGAGTGGAGCGGCCTGAAGTTCGGCTTCACCTCAGGCACCTTCGGCGGCACCTTCTACCTTCTTACCGGCTTCCATGGCCTGCATGTGGCCACCGGGATCCTGTTGATGGGGATCATGCTGATCAAATCCTTCATCCCCGGCAACTACGAGGGTGGTGAACAGGGTGTTCAGGCCACCTCCCTGTTCTGGCACTTCGTGGATGTGATCTGGGTGGTGCTGTTCCTCCTTCTTTACGTGTGGCAGGCCTGATGTCAGGAGCTCAACCATGATCATCGACGACAACCATTACGACGTGATTGTGATCGGCAGCGGCGCTGCCGGTGGCACCCTCGCTGGGCAGTTGGCGGCCTCCGGCAAGACCGTGTTGCTGTTGGAGCGTGGCGGTGCCATGCCCTTGGCTGATCAGAACGTGGCCGATGTGGATCTGTTCCGTAAGGACCGCTATCACCCCGGCGAGCAGTGGTTCGGCACGGATGGTGATCCCTTCTCTCCGCAGACGATCTATGCCCTCGGCGGCAACACCAAGATCTGGGGGGGCGTGCTGGAGCGCATGCGTGAGCAGGAGTTCAGCGGTGTGCAGCTGCAGGACGGAGCGACCCCCAGCTGGGAGATTAGCTATACCGACTTAGCCCCCTATTACGAGCGTGCTGAACAGCTCTACCGCGTTCATGGTGTGGCTGGCGTGGATCCCACCGAGCCTCCCCGCAGCGGCGATTACCCCGCCCGTCCGCGGCCTGTGGAGCCATTCATGCAGGAGTTGCGCGTGGCTCTCGAGCGCCATGGCAGCCATCCCTACGACCTGCCCCTGAGCTGGTCGGAATCCCACCTGGATCCCACCGGTGATGCCGAATTGTTCGGTGTTGATCTGGCCCGCAAGGTGGCCACGGTGACCGTGCGGGAGCGCGCCAAGGTGCGGCGGATGCACGTGAATCCCAGCGGCACCGAAGTGCGGGCCGTGGAGGTGGAGATCGATGGCCATGCCTGGCTGTTCAGTGCCCATGTGGTGGTGCTGGCCGCCGGTGCTGTGAACAGTGCGGAGATCCTGCTGCGCTCCGCCACAGACCATCACGCCCGTGGGCTGTCGAATGGTTCGGATCAGGTGGGTCGCAACCTGATGAAGCCCCAGCTCACGTCGATCATCCAGCTGGCCACGGCCCCCAATTCCGGACGCTACGGCCGCAGCTTCGGCATCACCGATTACTACTGGGGTGATCAGAACGTGAGTTTCCCGCTGGGCTCCATTCACAGCGGTGGCGGCGTCCTTCAGGACGCGCTGTTTGCGGAATCCCCGCCGGTGTTGTCGCTGGTGACCAAGCTCATGCCCAATTTCGGGCTTGAGCAGCTGGCCTCACGCTCCGTCGCTTGGTGGGCGATGAGTGCCATGCGCCCTGATCCCCATAACCGGGTGGCCCTGCGGGGTAGCCATCTGGAGATTCACTTTGTGGCCAACAACCGTGAGGCCCATGACCGCCTGGTGTACCGCTGGATTGACACCCTCAAGCAGGTGGAGACCGACCCCCTCACCCACGTGGTGAAACCCGCTCCCACCCATCCCCGCGGCGAGGCACCACTCACGGTGCTGGGCAGTGTATGCGGCACCTGCCGCATGGGCTCCAACCCCGCCACCTCCGTGGTGGATCTCCAGGGCAAGAGCCATGAGCTGGCCAACCTCTACATCGCCGATGCCAGTCTCTTCCCGAGTTGTCCCGCCGTTGGCATCGGCCTCACGGTGATCGCTAACGCCCTGCGCATTGGCGAGCGCATCCTGGAGGCCCTGTGACGAACGAGATGGGTTCTGAACTCCGCCGCATGGCGGAGCGTGACCACGAGCAGGTGCCCTGGGATCTGTGGGGGAGCTACCTGCCCGATCGTCAGTGGGGCACGGTGCGGGAGGACTACTCCGCCGACGGTAATGCCTGGGTGTCGTTCCCTCACGACCATGCGCGTTCCCGGGTTTACCGCTGGGGTGAAGACGGGCTACTGGGCATCTGCGACAACCAGTGCCGCCTGTGTTTTTCGGTGGCCCTCTGGAATGGCGTGGACCCGATCCTCAAGGAACGCCCCTATGGGCTGGGCAACCCCGAAGGTAACCACGGCGAGGACATCAAGGACTACTACTTTCACATCGCCAACACCCCCACCCATAGCTTCATGCGGGGGCTCTACAAGTACCCCCAGCAGCGCTTTCCCTATGAGCAGCTGATTGCCGAAAATGGCCGCCGTGGTCGCGATCAGCCTGAGTATGAGCTGGTGGACACGGGCATCTTTGATGACAGCCGCTACTTCGATGTGTTCATCGAGTACGCCAAGGCCTCCCCGGACGACATTGCCATTCGCATCCGGGTGCTGAACCGCGGGCCCGAAGCGGCTCCACTCACCCTGTTACCCACCCTCTGGCTGCGCAACACCTGGAGCTGGGGCTACCCCGATGAGCAGGAGACCCCCCTGCAGCTCGATGGCGATGCGG
>CALJTZ010000042.1 GCA_937975655.1 uncultured Synechococcus sp.
ACGCCAAAATGACCCGAGCGGGCAGCGGCTTTGCCATGCTGGAACTGATCTTCCACGCAGCGGTTCGGAATATCCGCAAGACCCATGGGAATGCCGTGGTCGGGTTGCTGATGGCGATGCTGCAATCGGTGATCATGGTTGTGGTGATGGTGTTCATGTTCACACTGCTGGGCATGCGCGGCGGTGCGGTGCGCGGCGATTTCCGCCACGACCCCAGCCTTAAGGCCGAGTTCTTTGAACTGGTGAAGCAGCAGGAAGCGGTGCTCTCCACCTGAATGGGCTTCAGGGCAGCCCCTCAGGCTGCCCTGCACCGATCAGCGCACCGGGCCGACCGGTGAGGAGGCCACCCGCTTCACCTGGCCGTTCTGATTCACCACAGCTACCACCATGAGGTTCTGGCCGATGTCGATCGGTGCGGGCACGTAGGTGGTGCCGCTGGCACTATCAATCAACACCCAGCTGCGCTGGCCGGGCTTCAGCCGGTACCAGTGGTAGTTGGCGCTCGGCAAGGCCGCCTGGGCATCGGCCACGGCCGTGGCCGTGAGCACAGCCCCCACGGCCACATCGCCCGCCAACACCAGCTGCTGCAGGCCATTGATCTGCTGCTGCACCGCACCCTCCAGCTGCAGATCCGTGGACACCTCCTGCTGCAGCTGGCGAATCTGCTGCTGAGGGCTCTCGGTGACCCCCGGCACACACTGCAGGGTGGCGCCCACCAACTGGCAACCCACCAAGTCCTGGGCCATGGCGACACCGGTGCCGAGGCCTGGCAGGGCCAAGAGGCCGCAGCTGCCAACAGCCAGCACGGCAGAGCGGAACAAACGAGCCATGGGAGCCGATCAGCTCTGGCGATCCTGGCGGACCGCGTTCACCGCCGCCACCAGCTGGGCCACGCGATCGAGATCTTTGTCACCCGGTGCGCGCTCCACGCCACTGGACACATCCAGGCCATGGGGAGGCGACACCACCAGGGCCTGCAGGGCCGGGCCAACCCGCTCCGGCGTCAGCCCCCCCGCCAGCCACCAGGGCAACGCCGGGGCAAAGCCCGCGAGCCATTCCGTGGGGATGCGATGGCCAGTGCCACCCAGCTGATCGGGTACCCAGGCATCCAGCAACAGGGCATCCACCACGGTGGCGTAGTGGGCGGCGTGGGCCAGATCGGCCGCGGAGCGAATGCGCAGGGCCTTCCACAACGCCAGGTCTGGCCCCAACTGCTGTCGCAACTGGCCGCAGCGCTCAGGCGTCTCATCGCCATGGAGCTGCACCACCTGATGGCCGAGGCCGAGCCCCAGCTGGGGCAACTCCCCATCCTGCGGATCGGCCACAACCAGCACACCACGGCAGTGAGGGTTCGCCTGCGCCATGGCGGCAAACAGATCGGGGCGCTGATCCGGGGGGAGCCAGCGGGGCGACCTGGCCACGGCGATCACGCCGATGGCCTCGACACCGAGGCTGGCCACCGCCGCCGCCTGATCGGGCTGGCGCAGCCCACACACCTTCAGCCAGGGCTGGGGCCCAGGGGGCCAGGACGGAGCAGGAACGGCCAAGAACAGTGGGAATGGGGCGTTCTTTCTAGGATCGGACCACTGGGGTGATGGGCGTGGGCGAAGGCTGGCAGCTGCTGAAGATTCGTGGAATCCCTCTGCGCATTCACCCCAGCTGGTTTGTGATCCTGGCCCTGGCCAGCTTGGCCTTTCAGCAGCAGTACAGCCAGCAACTCGCCAGCCAGGCCAGCGGACCTCTGCTGTGGATCCTGGGCTTCGGCACGGCCCTGCTGCTATTCGTGTCGGTGCTGCTGCACGAGCTCGGCCACTCCATCGCCGCCATCAGCCAGGGGGTGAAGGTGCGCAGCATCACCCTGTTCATGCTGGGGGGTGTGGCCAGCGTGGAGCGGGAGTGCTCGACGGCCATGGGTTCGCTGCTGGTGGCAGCCGCCGGCCCCCTGGTGAGCCTGGCGTTGGCCGGGCTGCTGTTGGGGAGTACCCACAGCGCGGCCCACGTGTCTCCCCTGCTGGGGACCATGGTGAAGGAATTGGGGGGCCTGAACCTGATCCTGGCCCTGTTCAACCTGCTGCCCGGCCTGCCCCTGGATGGGGGCCTGATCCTGAAGGCGCTCGTGTGGCAGTGGACAGGCAGCCAGCGCAAGGGGATCCAGGTGGCCACCAGCAGCGGCAAGCTGCTCTCGCTGCTGGCCATTGGCCTAGGCGCCGTGCTGCTGCTGCGGGGCGGCAGCGTGGGGGGCCTGTGGCTGATGGTGCTGGGCTGGTTCGGCCTAGGGGCCGCCCGCAATCAAACCCAGCTGCTGGCCCTGCAATCCAGCCTGCGGGAGCTGAAGGTGAAGGATGCAGCCCAGCGGCGCTTCCGGGTGCTGGAGGCCCGCAGCAGCCTGCGGGACCTGAGCCGCCTGCGGGTGCAGGAGGGCAAAGGCCCCGCCGACTGGCTGCTGGTGTGTGATGGCGGCCGCTGGCAGGGGGTGATCGATGACGCCCCGCTCCAGGCGCTGCCGGTGCAGCGTTGGGATGGCGAGCGCATCGGCGACCACCTCCAGCCCCTGAGCAGCCTGCCGAGCATCCACGACGATGCTCCCCTGTGGCAGGCCGTGATCCAGCTCGATGACAGCGGCACCAATCGCCTGCTGGTGCTGAGCCCCGCCGGCCTGCCCTGCGGCACCCTCGAGCGACCCGAGCTGGCGGAAGCCGTGCTGGCCAAGCTGGGCGTGAAGCTGCCCGCCGCCATCCTCGACGCGGCGCGCCGCGAGGGCGTGTATCCCCTGGGCATGGGCCTGGCCCCCGTGGCCCGAGCCATGCTGGCCAGCGGCGAGGTGCAGGATCAGGGGTTGAACAGCTCTGCCGCCGTGGCGCGGTAAGCGGGGCTGAGGCGCTCCACGGCCTTCCATTCAGCCGCGCTGAGCGGCTGCTCCTGCAGCGCCCCCGCACAGAGGTGCTGCTCCGCCGCCCGCCTGAGGGCATCAGCCAGCTGCTGCCAGCTGAGATCCAGGGGTGGCAATGGTGGCGGAGCTTCCGCGAACACCCGCTGCCACAGCTCGGCCGGCGGGTGGAGCAGCACGCTGCCGTGCTGGAGCACGTAGCCCTGCCGCCACAGCTGGGCGCTGCCGATGCGTTTGGCGCCATTGCCGTGGATCAGGTCGGCGGCGGTGCTGGTGGCAAAGCAGCTGCTGCGCTGCTGGGCATGGCCACCGCCAGCCTGGCCGAACTGCAGCGGCTGGCCGAGGCCAGCAAAGGCCTGCTGCAACCACTGGCAGGCCTGGGTGTAGGTGTCCACCCGGCGCCCACTCAGAGCTGGCTGCACCAGGGCGTAGGTGAGCTCCCCGGCGTGCAGCACGGCGCGACCACCACTGGGACGGCGCACCAGATCCAGGGCGCCGTCGCGCACCAGGGCAGGCCAGTGGGGCTCCAGCCGCCGCTGGTGGAAACCGAGCGACAGGGTGGGCCGCGACCAGCGATAGAAGCGCAGTACCGGCGTGCCCTGACCCTGCACGAGCTGATCCAACAGCCAGGCATCGCAGGCCATCTGAAAGGCACCTGGGGCCTCGATGGGAGCGATCCAGCGCCAGGGCAACGGCAAGGGGGGGCACCGCAAGGATGGGGGATGCTGGAGCGCTGATGCC
>CALJTZ010000043.1 GCA_937975655.1 uncultured Synechococcus sp.
CCTGCTGAAACTCACGGGCACCTCCATCAACACCCTGAGCCTGTTCGGCATGGTGCTGGCCTCGGGCCTGGTGGTGGACGACGCCATCGTGGTGAGTGAGGACATCGGCCGGCGCCTGGAGCGGGGTGCCTCCCCCCTGGCCGCCGCCCGCGATGCCATGGCCGAACTGGGCGGAGCCGTGGTGGCCACCTCGCTAGTGCTGGTGGTGGTGTTCCTGCCGGTGCTCGGGCTCGAGGGCAGCCTCGGCCGCCTCTATGCCCCGATCGCGATCACCATCGGCGCCTCGATCATCGTGTCCACCGTGAACGCCATCAGCTTCACGCCGGTGGCCGCCAGCCGGATCCTGCATGCCGAGCAGCGGGAACCCGCCTGGCTGCTGCGCTGGATCGATCCAACCCGGCGCTGGCTGGAGGGGCTGGAGCAGCCCTACGGCCGCTGGCTGGATCGCAGCCTGCAGCAGCGCAGCCGGGTGGCGATCGGCCTAGGGCTGGGCCTGCTGCTCACCGTGGGAGGGCTGGCGCTCCTGCCCACAGCCTTCATCCCCCAGGAGGACAACGGGCAACTGCGGGGGGTAGTGATCCTGCCGGAGGGGGTGTCGCTGCAGCGCACCCAGGCGGTGGTGGAGCAGGTGCGAGCCGTGGTGGCCCGTGAACCGGCCCTGGCCAGTGGCAACTTCTACGCCGGCCGCTCCTTCGGCGACAGCACCCCCAACAAGGGCAGCTTCTTTCTGCGGCTGAAGCCCTTCGCCGAACGCGGCGGTGGGGCCAACAGCACCCGGGCAGTGGCGGAGCGGCTCAACCGCGACCTGCGGCGGGAGATTCGGAGCGGCGCAGTGCAGCTGAGCGAAGCCCCCAGCGTGCGCGGCTTCAGCAGCGAGGGGGGCCTCGAGCTGGAGCTGCTGGACACCAGCAACGGCCAGCTCAGCATTCAGCAATTCGAGCAACAGGCCCAGGCCCTGATTCGCGCCGCCATGGCCAGCGGTCGCTTTGAGCGCGTTTCCACCCGCTTCAGCGCCGACGGCCCCCTGCTGCGGCTCGAACCCGACCGCCTGCAGATGGCCGCCCTGGGGGTGGACCTCGACGCGGTGGTGTCGACCCTGGGGGCCAGCTTCGGCAGCAGCTATGTGAACGACAGCTTCGAGGGCGACCAGGTGCGGCGCGTGATCGTGCAGCTCGATGGCCAGGGCCGCCGCGACGGCGCCGACGTGCTGGCCCTGCAGGTGCGCAGCCGCAGCGGCCAGCTGATTCCCCTGGGCCAGGTGCTGACCCTGGAGCAGGGCACTGGTCCCAGCACCATCACCCACACCCGCCTGGTGCGCTCGATCAGCATCCGCGCCCTGCCGGCCCGCGGGGTGAGCAGCGGCCAGGCCATGGCCCTGCTGGAACAGCTGCAGCAGCAACAGGGCTCCAGCAGCACCGATCTGGAGTGGGCGGGACTGGCCCGGGAGGAGAGCCGTGCCGGCAGCGGCAGCGTGCGGGTGTTCCTGCTGGCGGTGCTGGTGATGGGGCTGGTGCTGGCCGGCCTCTACGAAAACCTGCTCGATCCCTTGATCATCCTGATCACCGTGCCGCTGGCCCTGCTGGGGGCCGTGGCGGGCCTGGCGCTGCGGGGTCTGCCCCTCGACGTGTACGGGCAGATGGGCCTGTTGGTGCTGGTGGCCCTGGCGGCCAAGAACGGCATCCTGATCGTGGAATTCGCCAACCAGCGGCTGAAGGAGGGGGTCGACCTCGACACGGCTGTGCGGGGGGCCGCCACGGCCCGCCTGCGGCCGATCCTGCTCACGGCAGCCTCCTCCCTGGCGGGCTTCCTGCCGCTGCTGCTGGCCAGCGGCACCAGCGCCATGAGCCGCATCAGCATCGGCACGGTGGTGTTCTCCGGCCTGCTGGTGGCCACCGCGCTCACCCTGTTCGTGGTGCCTTCCTCCTACCGGGTGATCAAGGGCTGGGAGCTAGCACGGG
>CALJTZ010000044.1 GCA_937975655.1 uncultured Synechococcus sp.
TTCCCTACACGACGCTCTTCCGATCTCCGAAGGGCGGGTCGGTGAACCAGATGCTGCCGTCGGACTTGACGACCACGTCGTTGGGTGCATTGAGCCGTTGGCCCCGGGCATGGCTCACCAGGGTGGTGACTGACCCGTCGAGTTCAAGGCGCGTCAGGCTGCGGCTGCTGTGATGGCAGGTGATCAGGCGCCCCTGGCGGTCCCGGGTCTGGCCATTGCCGTAGTCGGAGGATTCCCGGAAAACGGAAACCCCATGGCGCTCACTCCAGCGCAGGGTGCGGTTGTTGGGGATGTCGTTGAACAGCAGGCACTGGTGGTCGCCGAACCACACCGGCCCCTCCAGCCAGCGGAAGCCCTCGGCGAGCAGCTCCAGCTCGGCGTTGAACAGCACCAGCTGCTCGAAGCGCGGGTCATAGCTCTCGGTGCAGGGGGAGGGGTGGGTGCTCGCCATCGCTATGGGGTTGGTGGTGTTCAGGAGAAAAACCCCGGCCGTGCCCGCCGCCAGGCTTCGTCGTTGCGCTGAATGATCAGCTGCACGCAGGGTTCATCCCCCACCTGGGCGGAGAGATGACCCCGCTGCCCCTCGGGTGTGGCGATGCAGTCCTGGTCGCCCCCGAAGGAATACTCGCCAGCCCGCATGATCACCTTGCGGCCATCCATGCTTTCCACCGACCACGCTCCGCGCAGCACGTAGATCCATTTGGGGACGTGGTTCTCATGCCAGTCGGCCGTCCAGCCCACGGGCAGGTAGGTCACGAAGGCATTGCCCTGATCGAACAGGGGGCGGGAGAACTGCGGGGAATCGCCGGGGCCCAGTTGGCCAAGCTCGAAGGAGCTGATCGTGCATTGCTCCTGGCGACTGATGCCCTGGTCGTCGGTCCAGAGATGCCAATAGGACTCCGGTGCCGGAGCCAGGCTGAAGGGATCAGGCATGGTTGAAGGGGGTCAGTCTTTGATGGCGATGGCGGAAATCTCCAGCTGGATGCCCAGCACCAGTGCCGCCACCTGCACCACGGCCCGGGATGGATAGGCCTGGCTGTCGGGGAAGTACTCCTGCCACACCAGATCAAAGGTGTCGAGCTTGTCGATGTCGGTGAGGTACACGGTGGCACTCACCACGTGTTCAAACCCAAAGCCCGCCTCCTCGAGCACCGCCCGCATGTTCTCCATCACCTGACGCGATTCCACGGTGATGTCGCCGTTGCCCACCTTGAGGTTGGTGACCGGGTCGACCGGCAGCTGCCCGGTGATGAACAGCGTGTTGTTGTGCTGAAAACCCTGGCTATAGGAGGCCACGGGCTTGGGGAAGCGGTCGCTGTGGATGGCGCGACGAATCACAGCTGGGCTCATCGGGGTATCGGTGTGGCGGAGATGTCTCTTCAACGTAGGGATCTCCCGCCAGATGTCAGTGCCCTGTCATGGCTCGAAGGCTGAATCACCTGCCGCTGGCCTGCGTCGTTCCTCTTCATGGTGTTGCAGATGGCGGCATGGTCTTCACTTGCCAACTAGCGTGCGCGCAACACGTCCTCACGCCTGCCTGCGCCATGACCACAATCAATCCCTACGCCCTTGAAACCCTTTCCAATTTTCTTAAGGGCAAGGTGATCATCGTGACCGGTGGCAACAGCGGCATCGGTAAGGCGATTGTGGAAACCATTGGCCGGCTGGGGGCCAAGGTGGTTATCGACTACCGCTCCCATCCCGAGGCCACCGAGGCGATCGAGGAGGAGATCGGCGAACTGGGGGGCACCTGCATCGGCGTGCAGGCCGACGTGGGCAAGCTTGAGGATCTGCAGCGGCTGGTCGACGAGGCGGTGAGTCGCTACGGCCGCCTCGATGTGATGGTGAATAACGCCGGTATCGAGACCCGCACCTCCATCCTCGACACCACGCCAGATGATTTCGACAAGGTGTTGAACGTGAATCTGCGGGGGGTGTTCTTTGCCACCCAGTACGCGGCCAAGCAGATGATCGCCCAGGGTGGCGGCGGCCGTGTGATCAACATTTCGTCGGTGCATGAGGACTGGCCCATGCCCAACAACACCCCCTACTGCGTGGCCAAGGGTGGCGTGCGCATGCTCACCCGCACCGCCGGTGTGGAGCTCGCTCCCCATGGCGTGTCGATCGTGAATGTGGGCCCCGGCGCGGTGGCTACCCCCATCAACGACTCCACCATGAACAACCCTGAGCTGCTGGCCAAGCTCAACGCCGCGCACAAGCCGCTCATCATCCTTGGCGGCGGCGCGCTTCATGCGGGTGCGGCCGCCCTTGCCATTGCGGAGAGGCTGAAGGCGCCAATCATCACCACGACCGCCGGCAAGGGTGCGGTTCCATCCGATCATCCACTCTGCCTCGGCTACGTCATGGGGCGCGAGGGCGTTTGGCGGCTGTTGCGCGAAAGCGATGCCATTCTCTGCGCCGGATCCGAACTTTCAGAGACGGATTTCTGGAATGACGAGGTTGTGATCGACAAGAACCTCATCCGCATCGACATCGACTCTTCCGTCATGAGCCGTCCGCACAGTGCGGATATCGCGATATTGGGGGATGCGCGCGAAGCGCTGGAGGCCATCGCCCACGGCGTGAAGGAGCGGGTCGCGGAG
>CALJTZ010000045.1 GCA_937975655.1 uncultured Synechococcus sp.
AACGCCTCGCAACTTTCAACCTCGTCCATGTCGAACTCCGGTCAAGGCGGCGAGCTTCGCCAGCAGGCGCAGATCACCGCGCCCAAGGCCATGCAGGAGGCCCAGCGGCTCGATGCCCTGGGGCTTCTGGCGGACGCGGTGGGCCAGGCCCAGGCCCTGGAAAGCGCCGTGCTCAAGCTGCACACCAGCTGGCGTCGCCTCGGGGGGCTGCAGGAGCGCCTCTGGGTGGAGAGCGGCAGCAGCACGCCCCACCTGCGGGAGCTGCTCAATGCCCTGCAGACCCTCAGTGGCAGCACCTTGCGGGTGTCCCTCGGTGAACTGGCTGGCGGCAAGCGGGTGCGGCTGCAGCTGGTGGAGGAATCGCCGGATCAGCTGGAGGCACCCCCCATCCCCGTGGTGGCGCAGGCCGGTTAAGGTCGCCTCCGGAGTAGCAGCGGTGAAGGGTGGGGCGCGCCAAGACACCAGCGCCTGACGCGAGCTCCGATCCCCTCGAGCAGGCCCTGCTCACCCACTTCGGCTGGCCCAGTTTTCGCCCTGGCCAGCGGCCCGTGGTGGAGGCCATGCTCCATGGCCGCGACTGCCTGGCCGTGCTGCCCACCGGGGCCGGCAAATCGCTGTGTTACCAGCTGCCGGCCCTGGTGCGCGAGGGGCTGGTGTTGGTGGTGTCGCCTCTGGTGGCCCTGATGGAAGACCAGGTGCTGCATCTCCAGCGCCGGGGCATCCCCGCGGCTTGCCTGCACCGGGGTCTGGATCCGGGCCGGCGGCGGCAGTTGCTGGAGCGGGTGCGCCAGAACCGCCTACGGCTGCTCTACCTGGCACCCGAGCGCCTTCAGGTGGAGGCCACCCGGCGCCTGCTCGAGGAGATTCAGGATCAGGGGCATCTGGTGGCGGTGGCGGTGGATGAGGCCCACTGCATCAGCGCCTGGGGCCACGATTTCCGGCCGGATTACCGCCGTCTCGGCAGCTTGCGGCAACTCTGTCCGGGCGTTCCCCTGGTGGCCCTCAGTGCCACGGCTGCCCCGCGGGTGCGCGCCGATCTGATTCGGATGCTGGAGCTGCGGCGCCCGCTGATCCAGGTGCGGTCGGCCCGGCGGGACAACCTCTCCTATGCCATGCGGCGGCGCCCGAAGGATCCTCTGCCGGATGTGCTGGAGGCCCTGGGCCAGGCCCGCGGTGCGGTGTTGATCTACGCCCGCACCCGCCGCTCCGTGGAGAGCTGGGCCAAGCGGCTCTCCGAGGCGGGGATCGAGGCGATCGCGTATCACGCCGGCATGGATCCGGAGAGTCGTTCCCTGTCGTTGGCCCACTTCCAGGAGCACCCCGCCCCGGTGCTGGTGGCCACCGTGGCCTTTGGCATGGGAGTGGATCGGCCGGACGTGGGCCTGGTGCTGCACCTGGATCTGCCTTCCAGCGCCGAGGGCTATCTGCAGGAATCAGGTCGGGCCGGGCGAGACGGGCTGCCGGCCCGCTGCCTGGTGTTGTTCGACCCCGATGACCGCACCAGCCTGGGATGGGCGATCCGGGCCGCGGGCCAGCAGGGGAGCGAGGCAGCGCCCGATCCCCTGCGACTGGAGCTGTCCCAGCAGCAGTTGCGCCGCATGGAGGCGGTGGCCGAGGGGCCGGGCTGCCGCGAGCAGGCGCTGCTGTTGGCGGTAGGGGAGTTGGTGCCCCCCTGCGGCCGCTGCGATCGCTGCCTCTCTAGGCCCGCCCTGGTGGACTGGTCTGAGCAGGCGGGCCAGGTGCTGGAGGTGCTGGAGCAGCGCAGCGGCACGGACCTGCGCAGCCTCGGGGACGACCTGGCGTCCGCTGAAGGTGCAGAGGTGGACCGCTGGCGCTGGCTGGCCCGGCGGCTGGTGCAGGAAGAGCTGATCAGCGAGAGCGATGACGGCAGCCAGCGGCTCTGGCTCAAGCCGGCGGGCCGCCGGTTCCTGCGGCAGCCCTGGCCCCTGAAACTGGCGGCCTGATCAGCTCTGCTTGGCCTTGCAGAGGTCAGTGATCAGTTGCTCCTCAAAGTCGCTCTGGGGCGCATCCCAGCTCTTCCAGGTGCCGGACTGGCCGGTGGCATTGAGGCGGCGGGCACTGCAGTTGATGGCCAGGTAGAGGGGTTGCCCATCGCTGTTGAGGCTGGGGGCCACAAAGCTGCCGCCCATGGGCTGCCAGTTGGCCCAGTCCACCTGCAGGGGGCCGTAGCTGCGCCAGTCGGGGGTGCTGGGCTTGGCGGCCACCGGTTTCGCCGCGGCGGGCTTGGCGGCAACGGCCACCGGTTTGGGCTGGGGGGTGGGCTGCACCACCGGCTTGGCGGCCACGGGTTGAACCACGGGCTGGACGGTTGGTTGGACAGCAGGCTTCACGGCTGGTTTGGCTGCCACTGGCTTCGCGGCTACCGGCTTGGCCGCGGCGGGTTTCGCCGCGACGGGCTTGGTGGCCGGTTTCGGAGCGGTGGACGTACGCAACTTCAGGGTTGTGCCGGCCATCAGGGCATTGGGTGTGGCCAGGCCGTTGAGGCTGGCCAGCCGCTCCATGGGCACGCCATACAGATCGGCGATTTCCGAGAGGGTTTCACCCGGCAGCACCTTGTGCTCCTTGGCGTTGCGGTTCACCGCGGGCTTGGCGGCGGTGGGGCGCGCCGTGGTGGAGCTTCCCGGCACCTGGATCCGACTGCCGGCCCAGAGGTCCTTGGCGTCCTTGAGGCCGTTGAGCTGCATCAGGCGTTGCACGGAAACGCCGTAGCGCTCAGCGATTTCGGAGAGGGTTTCGCCGGGTTTCACCGTGTAGTTGCCGGAGCCGCTGCTGGCAGGGCTGCGGCCGGGGCTGGCGCTACCGGCACCCGGCACCTGGATCCGACTGCCGGCCCAGAGGTCCTTGGCGTCCTTGAGGCCATTGAGCTGCATCAGGCGCTGCACGGAAACGCCGTAGCGCTCGGCAATTTCGGAGAGGGTTTCGCCGGGCTTCACCACCACCTCGCCGGCCAGGCCCGGCAGGGGCAGCAGCAGGGCGAGAACCAGGGCGGCAGCGGAGCGGCGCATGGAGGGAGGACGTGGGCGATGGGCTGAACATTAAGGAGATCCGAGGGCGGCGCCAGTCCCCCGAAGGCACAGAATTGAATTCAGCCCAGCAGGCGGCGGAGCAGCGGTAAGCGGTTGCCGTAGGGCGGGTAGCGAAACGGGGCATCCAGGCGGAAGGGGCGCCGCA
>CALJTZ010000046.1 GCA_937975655.1 uncultured Synechococcus sp.
AGCTGCTGGAGTGACCGATCAGACCGAACATGCGTGGGGGATCTGCCAGGGCAAGGGGGGAAGGTGTGGCCACTGGTGGTGTGACCTGATTAAAGGGCAGCGACGGTGCTGGGCTGACAGCCGGCAGGGTCGGGAATTAACCCACCAGGGCTGAAGCGGCCATGCGGGCGATCTCGCGGGTGGTGAAGCCGATTTCCGTGAGGGCTTCCTGGTAGGCGATCAGGAAATCCTCGATCAGGTCTTCCTTGTCCATCTGCAGCACGGCGGCATCGCCAGCCACCTGGTCGAGCATGCGGCGAATCAGGGGGAGGTTGTCCCGGTTGGCCTGCTCGAGTTCCTCACGGCAGCTTTCCAGGTTGGCCTTGAGCCACTCCTGGCCGTAGTTGAGATGGGTGTATTCGTCCTTCACCACGCCCTCAGTGATCTTGCGGGCGAAGGGGTCGGCGACAGGGATATAGATGTGGTAGGCCGAGATGGCGAAGGCCTCGATCAGCAGCGCCTGGATCAACAGGCAGGTGGGCACCTTGCCCGCAGCAAGGGCGGTTTGGAAGTTGCCGTGCAGCGGCGCGAAGAACTCCTTGGCGAAGGCCATGTCGGCCGTGACACCCAGGTTGTTGGCGCAGGCGGTGAAGCCCTTCATGTGCTTCAGCTCCATGCGGGCCAGCTTGGTGAGCTCCTCCGCCTGGTCGGGGAGCATGGTGCCGATCGAGATGTAGTTGTCGTGGGCTTCCTGCTCGCCCTCGATCACGATGGCGTTGATGCGGCTGTAGGCGTCCTTGTAGTTGGCGCTGGTGAAGTCGGGCAGCGCATCGGCGGAGAGCTCGAGGGTGGCGGGGGCTTCCGCTGCAGTTTCGAGGGTCGCCATGGCTACCGGGAACACGTCAGATTTGGCTTGACTGTAACCATTTCAAGCCGCTTGGGTTCGGTTTTTGTTCGTTTTGTGGGTTCCTGCACCGATTGGAGCGGTTAACCGGCACCCTGCACGGCCTTCGGTGGCCAGTGGCTGCGCAGCAGACCCTCCAGCAGCTGCACCCATTCCTCCACGAGCCGTTGCTGGAGGGCAGCCCCCAGCTCTGCATTGGCCTGGCGGGCATCGCCGATCACCCCTGTACTGGACAGATCAGCGGTGAGCCAGGCCTCCGGCACGGCGCCCTCCAGGCTCCAGCCCGGGGGTGGCGGTTCCCTCAGCAGGCCGTCCACGGGCCGTTGCGGGCCCACCAGCTGGGGGGCGAGGTGCAGCATCAGGCTGGTTTCCGCCAGGCCGGCATGGAGCCCCTGGCTGCGCTCCGGTTCGGGAATCAGCTCGCCCAGTCCCCGCGGACCACTCCACAGGAAGCAGGGCAGCACCGCCATACCGGGGTGGGCGGCCCGCAGTTGGCGTGCGGCCACTTGGAGCAGGGCGATCTGGCCGCCATGGCCGTTGAACAGCAGCAGTCGCTGGAAGCCAGCAGCGGCCAGCTGGGCGCCGATGGCCACGATCTGGGCGATCAGCAGCTCGGCGGGGAGGCTGAGGGTGCCGCAAAAGCCCTGGTGTTCCGGCGAAAACCCGAACCCCTGAACGGGCAACCGCCAGATCGGCAGGGCCGGATCGAGCCGGCCCAGCACGGCGTCCGCGATGGCCTCGGCAAAGCGGGCGTCGGTGCCAAGGGGCAACTGGGGACCGTGCTGCTCAAAGGCGCCGAAGGGCCAGAGCACCGTGCTGCCAGGGGTGGTGGCGGCCTGCTGGAACTGCGGCCAGCTCATCCCGTCCAGGCCCCGTTGCGCGTGCATGGAGAAGCTCGGGTGGCATCTCTACAGTGTGGCGCTGTCTGTCATCCCTTGGTCATGGCCGGTTCTGGCAACCCACAGCCTCCCCAGCCCTCGGCCAAGCCCCAGGCCCAGTCGCCGCGTCCCACGCCACCGGCGCCTGTGCGCCCCGCTGCGCCGGCTCCAGCCCGCAAGCCTCCCCAGGTGCTGCAGATCAACAAGAAGGACGAGCAGCTGCGGCTGGAGCGTGAGGCCGCCGAGGCCCGTGCAGCCGCCGATGCGGCGGCCCAACGCGCTGTCGACCTGGAGAACGCGGCCCGGGCCGGGCGCGGGGAAGGGCCCGTGGCGCCCCAGCGCCCCAGCGCTCCGGCGGCACCCGCCCGCAGCACCTCCGTGGGTGATGACGAGCTGTTCGACATGAGTGGCTTCGAAGGGTTCACCATGGCCGACCTGATGGGGCCCGACGACAGCCGCAAGCGGCGCGCTGGCGGTTCTTCCGGTTCGGCCCGGATGGCACCGCCCCAGCCCGAGCGTGCAGCGGTGCCCTCCCGCACCGTGGACGATTTTGATTTCGATGCGGACGCCTTCCTCGCGGCCCTGGATGAACAGGATTTCGTGGGCACCACCGGTGAGGTGGTGACCGGCGTGGTGATCAGCATCGAGAGCGATGGGGTGTACGTGGACATCGGCGGTAAGGCGCCGGGCTTCATGCCCAAGAAGGAGGCGGGCCTGGGGGTGATCACGAACCTCAAGGAGCGCTTCCCCAAGGGCACCGCGGTGGAGGTGCTCGTGACCCGCGAGCAGAACGCTGATGGCATGGTCACCATCAGCGCCCGGGCCCTGGCCCTGCGCCACAGCTGGGAGAAGGTGCGCGTCCTGGAGAAGGAGGGCAAGGTGGTGCAGGTCACGGTCACCGGCTTCAACCGCGGCGGCGTCACCTGCGATCTGGAGGGCCTGCGCGGCTTCATTCCCCGCTCCCAGCTCCAGGAGGGGGAGAACCATGAGGCCCTCGTGGGCAAAACCCTGGGCGTCACCTTCCTGGAGGTGAACCCCGAAACCCGCAAGCTGGTGCTCTCGGAGAAGAAGGCGGCCACCGCGGCCCTGTTCCAGAACCTCGAGGTGGGGCAGCTGGTGGAAGGCCAGGTGGTGTCCGTGAAGCCCTACGGCCTGTTTGTGGACCTGGGTGGCATCAGTGGTCTGCTGCACCACTCCGCCATCACCGGTGGCCAGATGCGCGATCTGCGCGAGATCTTCGACCAGGGCGACCGGGTCAAGGCGCTGGTGACCCAGCTCGATCCCGGCCGTGGCCGCATCGCCCTCAACACCGCCCTGCTGGAAGGACAGCCTGGGGAGCTGCTGATCGAAAAGGACAAGGTGATGGCCGAGGCCGCCGATCGGGCCAACAGAGCTCGTAACGTGCTGCGCCAGCAGGAACAGAGCGCCGGATGAGCCAGGCCACCGAGGAAGCCCCCCAGGTCGCTGCTGCGGGCCCGATTCCCGCCGACTGGGAACTCGACTACTACTCCCGCCCCATCCTTGAGCCCGATGGCAAGAAGCGCTGGGAACTGCTGATCTGTTCTTCCCTGGATGCCGCTGCCGATGCAACGGTGCCCCCCTTCCGCTGGGTGCTGAACTGTCCGGCCACCAGCGTGAATTCCGCCTGGTTGAAGGAGTCCCTGGAGCAGGCCCTCGCTGCCGCCGCCCAGCAGGGCTTTGCCCCGCCCCGCAAGCTGCGCTGCTGGCGGTCGTCGATGCGCACCATGGTGCAACGGGCCGCAGAGCCCCTGGGCCTGGAGGTGGTTTCCAGCCGCCGCTGTTATTCCCTGGTGGAGTGGCTGCAGGAGCGGCAGGCCACGGTGTATCCCCAGGAGGAGGGCTACATGGCGGGCCCCCTGGCGCCACCGCCCCAGGCCATTCCGCCCCTGGCGGTGCCCCTGCCCGAGGCCGCCCGGGGCGATCGCTGGAGTTGGGCCTCGCTGCCCGTGGCGGCCTTGCGGGAAGCCAGCCAGTGGGATGTGGGTTTTTCGGGTCTGGTGCCCCTGCCCGCTCACCTGCCGGATGACGCCCTGGTAAGCGGCCTGCGCCTGTTCAGTTCCGCCCGGGCGCTTGCCATTGCGGGTTGGGTGGCGGGTCTGGAGCCGGTGCGCCTGGAGATTGCCGGGAATCAGCTGGTGCTCGAGGCCGGCATGGAAGACCGTTGGCTGCTGGGCAACCTGGACCCGGAGGAGTCGCGAGCGGCCTCCGAGGCCTTCCTGGCCAGCCGGGTTCAGGTGGGTGGCGTGCAGTTCCTGGCGGTTCAGGCCGATGAGGATGAGCCCCGCTTCGAGGGCTTCTGGATCCTGCGGGATCTTCCCGACGCCTGATGGCCGAGGCGGTTGAGGCTCCGTTTGATCGGCCGGATGCTGGCTTCAACAGCCTCGAGGGCTGGACCTGGGTGGGCTGCTACGGCGGCTACTACCTGCAGGCCAATCTGTTGGCAGAGTTTGAGCACGGCTTCTTCACCCGCCAGTGGCAGGGACGGGGGCCCGAGGTGCTGGCCGGGTATGTGAGTGCCGGGGTGAGCGTGCACCGCCCCAAGCAAATCCACAGTGCCCTGGTGTTGCCGGCCAGCCAGGCCAGTGCCGAGCCGTGGCCTGAGGCCGATGGTCTGGTGAGCGATGGCGGCGGCCAGAGCCTGTGGGTGTGTGGTGCCGATTGCACCCCCGTGCTGCTCGCTGATCCCGTGAGTGGTCGGGTGGCGGCCTGCCATGCCGGCTGGCGCGGGGTGGCGGGCCGGATTCTGATGGCGGCCATCGCCCAGCTGGAGGCGGCCGGCAGCCGCCGCAGCGATTTGCTGGTGGCCCTGGGCCCCGCCGTGAGCGGCGCCAACTACCAGGTGGAGGCCAGCGTGACCCGGCAACTGGCCGCCAGCCTCGAGTCAGAGGGCCTCAGCGAAGCCCAGAGCTTGGCGGCGTTGCACGCCTGCGGTGCCGTGGGGCCCGATCCTGAACCGGGTCGCGATCGCCTTGACATCCGGGCCGCTACCCGGCTCCAGCTGGAAAAGGCCGGTGTGCTGGCCGATCGGATCGCCGTGTGCCCGCTCTGCACGGTGGAGGAGGAGCTGCTGTTCCATTCCTGGCGGCGCGACCAGGTGAAGGCCGTGCAGTGGAGCGGCATCGTGGCTCAGGCCTGAGCCATCTCAGAGGCTGAGCTCCAGGCTCAACTGGCCCGGTGCCTCGGCTTTGCGGCGACGGCGGGGGGCGTTGCTGGGGGGGGTGGCCTGGCGCCGCGGTCCCTGAATCACGAACCAGCTGAGCAGGTCCGTGCGCTCGCGGCCCTCGAGCCCGTCCAGATCCACGGCGGTGGGGAACAGGGCCGCAACGCCCTGCTGTGCCCAGCCCACCACGGCCTCGGGGAAGCGCTGATGGCCAAAGGGCGTCAGGTTGTCGGCCAGTCGTGCCATCGTTTCCAGCGCCGAGGCCTGGTGGTTCCGCCGGGCGGCTAAGGCCTCGAGCCGTTGGCGCCGAGCCCTCTCGTAATCGAGTACGGGCCGCGGGTAGTCCGCCATGGGGGGCGGTGCCCCCAGCTGGTCGTTGGTGAGGCCAGCCAGCTCCGGCAGCCAGCGGCGGATGAACAGTCCCTGGGGGTCGCAGCGGTCCACCGCCACCTGGCCGGGGTGGTAGATGCAGATCGGA
>CALJTZ010000047.1 GCA_937975655.1 uncultured Synechococcus sp.
GGTGCGCCTCGATCGATTCAACCGTCTGGCGGCAGATCTCCAGAGCAGCCCGAAAACGGCGCAGCATCTGGGCCTGGGCCTGGCGCGGAATGCTCAGCTCCAGCTCCGGCCGCACGGGGCGGTCGTTGTAGTACTCGAGCTCAAAGCTCTGAATCAACAGAGCCGACTCGTAAGCCTTTTCGAGGTTCAGGCTCACATCACTCGTGCTGGCACGGTCGAACGTGCCCATCCAGTCGGTCAACCCCATGGAGTGCTCAGCGGGAGAAGACCCACCAGGTGATCATCGGCACCAGTGTGCCAACCACAAGCAACACCACAACCCAGGTGAAGGCATTGCTGGACGCCGTTTCCTCCTTGGTGGGGATGTTGGTCTCTAGGGGCAGGCGCTCGAGCAGTTGCGGGGGGCCCGGGTCTTCACCCCCCTGCAGCACCACCTCCAGGCGGTCCATGGCATCGACGCTGGCCTGGCGGTAGCGCGCTCCTTCCCGCAGCGGCAGCCCCATGGTGCTGATGGCCGTGCTGGACAGGAGGGTCTGGGGCAGCTGCTCAAGCAGGTCTGAAGAGGCCACCACGGCGGCACTGTTGTTCTGGGACTCGATCAACAAAAGCAACTGGGAACGGTTGGGATCCGCGGGGCTCCAGCGATCAATCAGCTGCTGGCCCAGGGCGTCGAGGCTCACGCCGTAGTCCAGGCGCCGCAGGGTGACCAACCGGGCCTCAATGTGGTCCGCAGCGAAGGCCTGCAGCCGATTCTCCAGATCCGCACTGGCGGATCGACTCAGCAGGTCGGCCGTATCCAGCACCTGGGTCGCGGGGGGATCAGCAGGGAAATCCTTGAGGCCAGTGGCGAGGGCCGCTGGGGGCAGCGCCAGGCCGAGCACCAACAACAGAGCGACCAGCAGAGCGCGAAGCGAACGCAGCAGCACCAGAGTCCCGGGGAAAGCTGCTTCCCAGTTTGCCGCTAGCCGGCCAGGCTGTCGCGATTGAGCACGGCAATCACCTCGAGGATCTGCTCTGCGCGGCCCGCCTCCAGCTCCATCAACTGGCCCAGCTGCTGAAGAAAGGTGGATTCCTGCGGGCTCACCTGCTGATCGGCCCGGGTGAGCAGGGCGGCCATGGCCAGGGCGGTTTCCCGTTGTGGCGGGGAGAGCACCGGAACGGCGACCTGGATCAGGGCCCCACAGCCCTGGTCGCGCACGAGCTCCAGCAACTGATCGAGCAGGTCGCCCATGGCCTCCTCGGAGAGGTCGGCGTAGGGCGTGCGGTTCTCCAGTTGTTGCCGCAGGCCCTGGGCCTCGCGGCGCTCCAGTTCACCATCACAGGCCACGGCCGCCAGGGCGATGGCGGCAAAGGCCTGCATGGGTGTGAGCCCTGTGGCGACTGCGCTGCTCAAGGCGGGTGAGGCATCTGCTTGCATTTCAGCAAGCACAGGCCCCTAGCGGGGTGATGGTGTGGCTGTGAGAACGTGACGGCTCTGCCGACGTTGACCATGGGCCGCTCTGCACAGCTCTGCCTGACGGCCGGCGTGCTGGGCCTGGTGCTGTGCGTGGCCAACCAGTGGACCGCGCCTGCCTTGACGCCCGCCCTGGAGCGGGCCGGGGTGCTCGCCAGTTTTCTGGCAGTGGGGTTGATGCTCGTGGCCATCCTGTGGACGAGGGCCGTACCCCTGGCTCCTGAGCGGGTGGCCCTCACGGGAGAGCAGGGGCTGGTGCTCGATGGCAACCTGCCAGGGGATCTGCGGCAGGAACTGGCCTGGGGCTCCCAGATGCTGCTCACGGCCACCCCGGCGGCCAGCGTGCTGCTGCATTGGCGGGGCAAAACCCTGCTGCAACGCGGGGTGCTCGGGGAGCGGCCGTTCACGCCCGCGGCCATCACAGAACGGGCGCAACAGAGCGGCAAGGCCGTGTCGCTGGTGAACCTGGTGCTCTATCCCGGCCGGGATGAGTTCGTCGGGCTGCCGCAGGGCATTCCCGCCGTGATCGTTCAACCGATCGGCAGCGAGGGGGTGCTGCTGGTGGGGGGCTGGTCACCCCGTTGCTTCAGCCGCAGTGATGAAACCTGGGTGGCGGGCTGGGCCGCCAAACTCAGAACTGCACTGGAGTCGCTGGCTTGCGACGCCCCTTTCCCTGGGAGTTCGGAGGAAGCGTGAACAGCGATTGCACCCGGGCGCCCGGCGAGGTGAACACGGCCACACCCTCCTCCCCGAGCCGTCCCTGCAGCAGCTCCGATCGGGTGATCTGCTTGTAAGCCTTGCGCTGCAACTCCACGTTGCCCTTGGCCTCAAAACGCCCATTGGGCCAATGCCACTGGCAGCTCTGGGCCCTGAGGCGCTGATCGGGTTGCTGCAGAGCACAGGCCTGGGGGATCAGAACGGTTTCGGCCTTGAGGTCGATGTCGAGCAGGGCCCCCTCAACAGCCAGCTTGTTGAACTGGCCCCTGAAGGGCTGCTCGCTGCGCAGCCGTTCGTCGTTGATCAGCCAGCGAGTGCGCTCGGCCTGGATCCAGCCCTTGCCTCGCCTGTCATCCACACGGACTGGCGCGAGCAGATCCACGTACCCCTCGCGCAGGTTGCCGTTGAGG
>CALJTZ010000048.1 GCA_937975655.1 uncultured Synechococcus sp.
GGATCGAACGGCACCACCATCGCGTGGTGCTGGCAGAGGTGGTGGAGCTCGTAGTCGGGGAGAGGCACGCGATCGTCAGTAAACCCACCGAACCCTAGGTGCGCCCTTGCGAATGCCAAGATGCACGAACCCCTTGGGTGCGCCGTAGCCGACGCTGTAGGGCCAGTTCTGATCGCACCAGACCTGCACGGCGTAGATGTCCACGCCGTCCACATAGAAATCCACAGCGCCAACTGCTGGCGCGTCGTAGAGGTGCTCTGAGCTCGAGGCGCCGCCCACGGCCCGATTGACGGCCGTGGGCCTGTAGCCGGAGGTGATCACCAGCGGCCGGCCGCCGAACTGCGCGCGCACCTTCTCGAGGAACCGCGCCAGACTGATGGCGAGGTCGCATTGGTACTGGTGATCGAAGCGCCGGGCCTCCTGGCCGAGCGCGAACTCGCCGTAAGTGATGTGTGGCGTGAGCTTGAAGCTGAAGGGCGACTCGGGGGTGAACATCGCAGAGACCGGCCCGCTGGTCTGCTTGTCACGGCCCCAGAGGTCACCCTCGGCGATGCGGCGCCGCTTCAGGCCGGCCTCCACGTTGGTGCCGGGGTTGCGGTAGAGCAGCAGCGCATCGGGCACGCCGGCCCAATCCTTTTCGCGCAGCCGCTTGCTGATGGTCTCGAAGCCCTTGGCGCCGTAGAACCCGGTGCCGAGGTTGTAGGCAAACGAGATCAGCGCGCACTTCTGATGGTCGGCCATCTCGCCCCAGCCGGGGATGGAGGCGCGCAGCTTGCCGGCGATCCGGTCCACCTCCTGCCGCAGCAGCAGGTCGGCCTCGATCGCGTTGATCCTGTCGCCGGGCTTTACCGGCCGGCCGTCGCCATAGCGGGTGGTGCCATAGCCGATCGTCCACGGCTCACCGCCGCTGAGCGGATCGGGGTAGGCCTCGAGGTGGCAGCCCTCGAAGTCCTTGATCAGCTTCAGCGCCGCGGCGAGGTCCGCCTGCTTGCCGTCCTGGCTCCAGGTGTTGAACCATGCCCGATCGCGGCGCATGGCGGCCGCGTAGCCGTTGGTGGCGAGATCCTGCTCGAGGGTCTCGATCGCGGCAGCCTGGTGCGGGAGCCCGCGGTAGAACCTGAAGAGCTGCTCGAGCGTGATCGGCGCGGAGTTGGCCATCGATCAGCGGCGCTGCTTGGGAAACATCATCCGGCCGGCCTGCAGCAGCAGCTGGATCCAGCTGTTGGACTTCAGGGGGCTGATCGCGATGATCTCGCTGCCGGCAGCGATGACGATGGCGATGATCGCGGCGGTCTCGGGGCTCATGGCGTCCACGTCGATGCCCTCAGGTTAGTTCTGCATTTCAAGGGCACGCACGCGCTGGTCCAGCTGCGTGAGCTCTGCCCTGCTGTCGTTCTTCAGTTCTCCGATGGTGCCGGCCATCTGCTGGAGGGTGGCCTCGACGCGGGCGAACTGCACCTGCAGCGAGATGAGCAAGGCGCCGATGGCGAACATGCCGGCCGAGAGCGCTGCCGGGAGGGAAGCAGCGAGCACGCTGCCGACCGTTTTAGGTTCGTCCGCCACCGGCTGATCCTGGCTTGGCTCCATCGTAGCGATCGAATGGATCAGGCCTCCCGGCGAGGATGGCAAGGGCGCGCCGGTAGTAGTGGTTCTCGGTTTGTCCGACACGCTCTAGGTGGTCGCGGATCTTGCGCCAGTTTTCGAGCGTGTCGCGGTCCATTACCGGCCCTGCCCGCGAAGGGGCTTCTTCCCACGGCGCCGGGGGCGGCTGTGTTGGCCGAACCCTTGGCTGGAGGTCTTGGGTGGCCCCGGTTGATGATCGAGGCGCGCGGTGCCGGTCTTG
>CALJTZ010000049.1 GCA_937975655.1 uncultured Synechococcus sp.
CAAACACATAGCGCAGCTTGGCCATCAAGGCCTCGTATTCAGGCCACTGATGGCGCACCCGATAAAACACATCGAGTGCATCCATCAGCCAGGGCTGGCACAGAGGTCCACAAACTAGGCGAGGGCTAGTCCAATCAAAATGCTTTGACCACAGGATTCTGAGTTTGTTATTAGCAAACAGCATCGGCATCGCTGCTTCCGCCCAGAGGCCCGTGACGTCCCGCTGGATCTCGGCCCTGGCCCTGGCCCAACTGGGTCTCTGGCTCGGGCTCTATGCCCCCTTGAAAACGCTGCTGCCCCTGCTGGCCGATCAGCTCAGCGGCTCCGCCGATGGCGGCAAGGAAGGGCTGCTGGCGGCCGCCACCCTGGCCGGGTCCCTGGTGGCCCTACTGGCCAATCCAATTGCCGGTGCCCTCTCTGATCGCAGCCGCTCGCCCCTGGGGCCACGCAGGCCCTGGATCCTGGGCGGGGTGCTGTTGGCGGCACTGAGCATCCTGCTGCTGCCGCAGGCATCGGCAGGGGTGGCCCTGCTGCTGCTGTGGTGCACCGCCAAGCTCGGGCTCAATGCCTGCATGGCCGCCCTCAATGGCGCTGTGGCCGATCGGGTGCCGGATGATCAGCAAGGGCGCCTGTGGGGTTGGGTCGGCCTGGCACAGCCCGTGGGGCTAGTGCTTGGTGTGGGGCTCTCCACCCTTTTGTTGCCGCAGCTGCAACGCGCCGCCTCCATTCAGGCGGGCCTGCTGCTGCTCTGCTGCCTGCCGGTGTTGCTGGTGGTGAAAGGCCAGCGGCCAGCAGCCCAACCACTGCCTGCGCAAGCGGCTCCGCTGGCTGCCTTCCGGCAGCGCGCTTTTCGGGGGCTGTGGTGGAGCCGCTTCTGGCTCTATCTGGGTTGGTCGATGAGCACGGTGTATCTGCTCTATTTCCTGGAAGATCGCCTCGGCCTTCCTAGAGCCGCAGCCCTGCAGGCCCAAACGCTGCTGCTCGGGCTCTATGCCGCCGGCACGGTGGCCTCCGCTGCCCTGGCCGGCTGGGCTTCCGACCGTTGCGGCAAGCGCCTGGTCTTCGTGGGGGGAGGAACCCTTGGCATGGCGGCCGCCTGCAGCCTGCTGCTGATCAGCCAGGCCCTGCCCCTGGCCCTGGCGGCAGCCACCCTGCTTGGTGTGGCCTACGGCATTTACATCGCCACCCACCAGGCCCTGGTGCTGGAGCACCTGCCTGATCCCTGCCACAGCGCCCGCGACCTGGGTTTGTTCAATGGCGCCAACACCGCCCCGATGGTGC
>CALJTZ010000050.1 GCA_937975655.1 uncultured Synechococcus sp.
CCACCGGGCGAGGTGCCCAAAATCATCGTGGCCGGGTGCAGCCCAGTGGCCCAGGCCAGCCACAAGCCAAAACCCACCGACAGCGCCATCATGACCAGGGTGCCGATGGCGGCTGACGCCAGCCAGCGCGGCGCGGTGTGCACAAACTCGCGCTGAAAGCGCACCCCCAGGCTCACGCCGATGACCAGCTGCGCCGCATTCGACAAAGCCGTGGGCACCGCCGACCAAGACACGCCCGACAAGGTCAGCGCCATCGATGCCAACAAAGCGCCCATGAACCAGGGGTTGGTGCGCTTGAGCCAGGTCATGAGCAGGGCACCCGCTGCGGTGGCCAGCGCCAGCCACAGCAAGCCTGGCCAATGCGCCACTTGTGGCCCCGGCAATAAACGCGCATCGACCTGCAGGCCCCAATGGGTTTGGGCCCACTGCATGGCAAACGGCACCGACACCACCACGATCACCAGCCGCACGCTGTGCGCGGCCGCCACCAGATCGGTGCGTGCGCCGTGGCGCTCGGCCAGCAAGGTCATCTCGGACGCGCCGCCGATGGCGCTGGCAAAGTAGCTGGTAGCCCGCCAGGCCCCGGAAGGCAGGTGCGCAAAATCGGCCGCATGCTGGCGCTGCAACCACAGGCCAAACAAGCCGCCCAGCGCCAGCGCCCAAAGCACGGCCAGCACAATCGCCCACCACAAACTGACCACCAGCGCGCTGACTTGCGGCGTGAAATACAGGCCCAAAGCCGCGCCAATGACCCATTGCCCGCCGTTGCGCAACAAGGCGGCACTGCGTGTGGGTGCGCCCAGCACCGAAGCCACCGCCGTCGCCAGCAAAGGCCCCAGCATCCACGGAATGGGCGTGCGCAGCCAGACGCACAGCTCGGCAGCAGCCAGCGCCCACAACAAGGTCAGCGCCACACGGGTCAGTTCACGAAAATTCATCGGGTCAAAAAAAGACCGCCCAAACGGGCGGTCGGGTCGCAGTTACCAAAGAACCGATCAGGCGTGACGGCGGATGCTGTCGGCCACGGTCTGCACGATCTGGTCGATGTGCGCGTCTTCCACGATGTAGGGCGGGCAAATGACGATGTTTTCACCGGCAGGGCGCACCCACACGCCTTTGTGGAAGCAGTCCATGAAGATGTCATACGCCCGCTTGCCGGGCGAGCCCGCGATGGAGGCCAGCTCCACCGCCCCGGCCAGGCCCAGCGTGCGGATGCCGATCACGTTGGGCAAGCCCTTGAGCGCGCTGTGCATGGCATTGCCCAACTTGATGCCTTGCTCACCCGCACGGGCAAACAGGTTTTCTTCTTTCATCAAGTCGAGCGTGGCAATGGCCGCTGCGCAAGCCACGGGGTGGCCCGAATAGGTGTAGCCGTGGAAAAACTCGATCGCATGCGCAGGCGAGTTGGCGTTCATCATCGCGTCGTAAATGAAGTCGCGGCAAATCACGCCGCCCAGCGGGATCACGCCGTTGGTCACCGCCTTGGCGAAGTTCAGCATGTCGGGCACCACGCCGTAGTAGTCGGCACCAAAGTTCACGCCCAGGCGGCCAAAGCCGGTGATGACCTCGTCAAAAATCAGCAAGATGCCGTGCTTGTCGCAAATCTCGCGCAGGCGCTTCACATAGCCTTGGGGCGGGATGTACCAACCCGCACTGCCCGCGATGGGCTCGACGATCACCGCCGCCACGTTGCTCGGGTCGTGCAACACCAGGATGCGGTTTTCCAGCTCCAGCAGCGGGTCTTCGGCCCACACGGGTTCTTCGTGGTGGATGTAGGCGTGGTTCACCGGGTCGTGGATGAAGCGCATGTGGTCCACACGCGGCAGCAGCTGTGCGCCATACACCTTGCGGTTGGCGGGCAGGCCGCCCACGCTCATGCCGCCAAAGTTCACGCCGTGGTAACCCTTTTCGCGGCCGATGAACACGTTGCGGTGGCCTTCGCCCCGGGCGCGGTGGTAGGCCAGCGCCACTTTCAGCGCGGTGTCGGCGGCTTCTGACCCCGAGTTGCAAAACAGCACCTTGTTGAGGTCACCCGGTGCCATGGCGGCGATCATCTCGGCGGCCTTGAAGGCCTTGTCGTTGCTGGCCTGAAAGGCCGTGGCGTAGTCCAACGTGTCCAGCTGCTTTTTGATGGCTTCGTTGATCGGCTTGCGGTTGTGGCCCGCGCCCACACACCACAGGCTGGAGATGCCGTCGATCACCTTGCGGCCGTCGTGGGTGGTGAAGTGCATGCCCTCGGCGCCCACGAACACACGGGGATCGTTGCGGAAAGTGCGGTTGGGCGTGAAGGGCAACCACTGGTTGTCCATGTTGAAGTCGGTCTGGGCCACGGCAAAAACTCCTTTAGGCTGCGTTCAGCCCGCCAGTTTAAGGCCCCACACACCGCAAAGGCTCCCGGTTTGAGCCCGCAGGCGACAAGCCCCGCCCTCTCTACAATAGAGCCCGTCCTGAACCCGCTGTGTCCAACCCTTTAGGGGCCCAGCACCACACCGCATTGCCATGACCACGACTTACATCCTGACCCTCTCCTGCCCTGACCGCACCGGCATCGTGCATGCCGTGTCGGGTTTCCTGCTGGAGCGCGGCGGCAACATCGAAGAAGCGGCGCAGTACAACGACCACGACACCGGTCTGTTTTTCATGCGGGTGCAGTTTGCGTGCGACCAGATCGACGGCGTCAGCCTGAATGCGCAATGGTCGGCTTTTGCCCAGACCTTTGACATGAAGTGGGACCTGCACGCCACCACCCAGCCCATGCGCACCGTGCTCATGGTCAGCAAGGAAGGCCACTGCCTGAACGACCTGCTGTTCCGCTGGAAGAGTGGCCTGCTGCCCCTGGACATCCGCGCCATCGTGAGCAACCACCGCGAGTTTTACCAACTGGCGGCCAGCTACAACGTGCCCTTTCACCACATCCCGGTGACCAAGGACAACAAGGCGCAGGCCGAAGCCCGCCAGTACGAAATCATCCAGGCCGAAGGTGCCGAACTGGTGGTGCTGGCGCGCTACATGCAAATCCTCTCCGACGACCTGTGCCGCAAACTGGCCGGTCGCGCCATCAACATCCACCACAGCTTTTTGCCCAGCTTCAAAGGCGCCAAGCCCTACTACCAGGCACACGACCGGGGTGTGAAGCTGATCGGTGCCACCGCCCACTATGTGACGGCCGACCTGGACGAAGGCCCGATCATCGAGCAGGACGTGGCCCGCGTGGACCACAGCAAAACCGTCGAAGACCTGACCACCCTGGGCCGCGACACCGAAAGCCAAGTGCTGGCCCGCGCCGTGAAATGGCACAGCGAACACCGCGTGCTGATCAACGGCCACAAAACCGTGATCTTTAAATAAATAACTTTGTGGGACAGATCTTCAGCGCTGCCCCCAACTGATCAACCATGTCCGTCGCCTCCCGCATCCCACCCATCCAGTGCCTGTTGACCTTTGAGGCGCTGGCGCGTTTGCGCAGCGTGACGCAGGCGGCCGAAGAGTTGTGCGTGACACCCAGTGCGGTGAGCCACCGCGTCAAGCAGCTGGAACAAATCATCGGCACCAAGCTGTTTGGCCGGGCCGACTTTTCGCTCACCACCGAGGGCATCGAATACCTGGCGCACGTGCGCGAAGGCCTGGTGTCGCTGCAACGCTTTCCCAGCGCCAGCAACACGCCCGGGCGCCGCAAGCTGCGCCTGGCGGTCACGCCGACCTTTGCCCGCTCGGTGCTGATGCCGCGCCTGAAGCACTTTCTGGACGCCTACCCCGAGATCGACATCACCATGCAGGTCAGCATCCCGCTGCTGGACGTGGTGGCCGAAGATGCCGACCTGACCGTGCGCTTTGGCACCGGGCGCTATTCGGATGTGGAGCACGTCTGCCTGGCCAAGGACGAAGTCACGCCCCTGGCCTCGCCCGCCTGGCTGCGCGAGAACGGCCCCTTCACCAGCGTGGAAGACCTGCAAGGCCAGCCCCTGCTGCGCAGCCCGCTGGAGCCCTGGCGCACCTGGTTTGCCGCGCACGACCTCGACTGGCCCGAACCCATCGAAGGCTCGTCCTTCAACGACATCGGCCTGATGTGCGATGCCGCCGCCCAAGGCCTGGGGATCGGTCTGATCCGCACCAAGCTGGGCGCGCCCTGGCTGGAAAATGGCCAATTGGTTCGCCTGTTTGACCGCAGCGTACCCAGCCCCCACGCCCACTATCTGTGCTGGCGCACCGGCACCATGGAACGCTGGGAATGCGCCACCTTTGCTGACTGGCTCAAAAGCGCGCTGGCCTAAATTCACAAGCCCATCAAAGATTCTTCAGCCTCTTCAGCCGGGCTTGGGCTTACAGTGGAGTCCTTCTTTCAAGGTCTTGCCTGCCATGAGTGCCAACACCCCTGCCGAAACCCGCGAACTGACCGCCACCGAACGTGCCGAGCGCCAACGCGCCGTGGTGCAGGCCCTGGGCCGTGTGCTGCCGCAAGACGCCATCCTCTACACCCCCGAGGACACCACGCCCTATGAGTGCGACGGCCTGACCGCCTACCGCGAACGGCCTTTGGTGGTGGCCCTGCCCGAGACCGAAGCACAAGTGCAAGCCGTGCTCAAAACCTGCCACGCCCTGCAAGTGCCGGTGGTGGCACGCGGCGCGGGCACGGGCCTGTCGGGCGGTGCCATGCCGCACAAGCTGGGCGTGACGCTGTCGATGGCGCGCTTCAACCAGATCAAAACCGTGGACCCGGTCAGCCGCACGGCCGTGGTGCAATGCGGCGTGCGCAACCTGGCCATCAGCGAAGCCGCGGCACCTTACGGCCTGTATTACGCGCCCGACCCGTCCAGCCAGATCGCCTGCACCATCGGCGGCAACGTGGCCGAAAACTCCGGTGGCGTGCACTGCCTCAAATACGGCGTGACCAGCAACCACGTGCTGGAGCTGGAGGTGGTGCTGCCCGACGGCACGATCACCACCCTGGGTGGCCAGCTGCCGGAGATGCCCGGGCTCGATCTGCGCGGGGTGTTCATCGGCAGTGAGGGCACCCTTGGCATTGCCACGGCCATCACCCTGCGGCTGCTGCGCGCCCCTGAAACCGTGGCGGTGCTGCTGGCGGATTTTGCCTCCATGGAGGCGGCCGGCGAGGCGGTGCGGCGGGTCACCGGCGCTGGGGTGCTGCCCGCTGGCATGGAAATGATGGACAGCCTCTGTATTCAGGCGGTGGACGACTACTTCGGGGTGGACGAGTACCCCCGCGATGCCGCCGCGGTGCTGCTGATCGAGCTGGATGGCCACGCCCTGGAGGTGAAGGATTCGGTGGAGCTGGCCAGCCGCCTCTGCCTGGAGGCGGGCGCCGGTGGGGTGCGCCAGGCCTGGACCGAGGAGGCCCGCACCCGCCTCTGGAAAGGTCGCAAATCCGCCATCACAGCTCTGGGGCGCCAGTACCCCAGCTACTACCTGCAGGATGGCGTTGTGCCACGCACCGCCCTGCCGGGGGTGCTGGCGGCCATCGAGCAGCTCAGTGGTGAGCACGGCCTGCCGGTGGCCAACGTGTTCCACGCGGGGGATGGCAACCTGCACCCGCTGATCCTCTACCGCGCCGGAGATCCCGGGGTGAACGATCGGGTGAAGGCCCTCGGCGGCGACATCCTGCGTCTCTGCCTGGAGGCCGGCGGCAGCATCAGTGGCGAACACGGGGTGGGCAGCGACAAGCGCTGCTACATGGACTGGATGTTCAGCCCCGACGACCTGGCCTGCATGCAGTTGGTGCGGCGCGCCTTCGATCCCGAGGGGCTGGCCAATCCCGGCAAGATCTTCCCCACACCCAAGAGCTGCGGGGAATCCCTGGGGCGTTTGGTGGAGTTGAAGGCCCAGGGTGCGGAGCTGCCTGAGGACGCCCTGGTCTTCTGAGGGCCAGGCCCGTCGTCAGACCCAGTCGTCGTTGTTCGCGTTGTCGTCCTGCAAGGGCCAGGCCAGGTTCACCACCACGGGGGCATGGTCGCTTGGCTGCTCATTGCCGCGGGTGCGCTTGTGGATCACGCAGCCCGTGGCGCAGTCCATCAACTCGTCAGACAAATAAATGTGGTCGATGCGCCAGCCCTTGTCGCGGTCCCAGGCGCCGCTGCGGTAGTCCCACCAGCTCCAGTGACCGCTGTTGGGTTCGAACACGCGGAACACGTCGGTGAGGCGCCCGTTGAGGGCGGCCTGAAGGGCGGTGCGTTCAGGTTCGCTTGCCATGATCCCGCCGGTTTGGCGGTCGGGATCGGGCAGGTCGCGGGCTTCGGGGCCGATGTTGAAGTCGCCCAGCATGCAGAGGGGATCCCCCTGCTCCTCCTGGGCCGCCAGGTAACGCCGTAGGCAGGCCAGCCACTCCAGCTTGTAGGGGTATTTCTCGCTTTTGAGCGCGCTGCCATTGGGCACGTAGAGGTTCAGCACCCGCACCCCGTCGATCAGGGCACTGATCACCCGCTTCTGCTCGCTCAGTCCAGGGGCTTCTGGGTCGTCCGGCAACAGGGCGTCGAAGCCGATCTGCACGTCTTCTAGGGGGAGCCTGCTGAGGATGGCGACGCCGTTGTAGGCCTTCTGGCCGCTGATGGCCGTGGCGTAGCCCAGTTGCTCAAAGGCGGCCCGCGGAAACAGCTCATCGGTCACCTTGGTTTCCTGCAGGCAGAGCACCTCGGGTTGCTCCTCCTGCAGCCAGGCCAGCACCTGCTCCAGGCGGGTGCGCACCGAGTTCACGTTCCAGCTGGCAAGACGCATTGCGGGGATCAAGGGGGGCAAGGCCGGCTGGGCGCAGCGCAGCAGTGTGCAGAAATGGTGCCCCACGGTGCACCATTTCCAGAGGCGCCAGATGGGGCACCTAGCATGGGCCTACGTCCAACACTTGCGCAGGCCATGGATCGCCGCCTCGCCCAGTTCGCCGCCGCTGTTCTCGTGACTGTCGGGGCCGCCGAGCTGCTGGGCCAGGGTCCGGCCCGGGCCGATTACGGCGCTGGCATGTCCACCCAGGAACAGAAGTTCTACGACTACGGGCCCAGTGGCACCAACGGCACCCCCAAGGGCACCTCGATCCTCGATTCCGCCAATCCCCTGGATCTGATGAACAAGATCCGCAAGGGCACCGCCATGGACAATGCCACCAACCCCACCGATGCGATCGATGCAGCCCTCAAGGAGCTGGACGTTCAGTCGTCGACTCCGGCGGCCGCGGTGAAGGCCCCCTGAGGCTGCTGAGGCCCCAGCTGGTGGCCACCTGATCGAGGCGCGGATCGTTTTTGTCCGGTTGGCGGCTGCGGGCCAAGGCCAGCGATTGCTGGGCGGCTTTGGTGTCGCCCCGTTCCTGTTGCAGCAGGGCCAGGGCCAGCAGGGGCCGTGGATCCCGCGGCAGATCGCTGGCCAACTTGGCGTAGAGGGCCTCGGCTTCCCCCTTCTGCCCTTGGCGTTGCAGCAGATCCCCCAGCAGCAGGCCGATGGGGATGGCGCTCGGTTGAACAACCGGTTTGCTGGCTTTCTCCAGCAGGGCCTTGAGCTGGGCGGTGGCCTGTTGGCCGCGGCCCAGCTCCAGCTGCAGCAGGGCCATCAGCTGCAGGGCCTCGATGCGATCGGGCTTGAGGTTGAGCAGCTGGCGCACTTCCCGCTCAGCGCCGGCCCGGTCATTGCCGTTGCGCCGTAGTTCCGCCAGCAGGAGCCTCAATTGCCACTGCTGCGGCTGTTGATCGGCCATCTGCTCCAGCAGCACCGTGGCCTGCTTCTGGTCGCCGAGGGCCAGCAGCACCTGCACCAGCTGCTGGCGGTCGGCATCGCTGCCGGAGCCTGCGGCGAGGCGGTCCTGCAGCAGGTTGGCCTGCCGTTCCAGGGCGCTGCGGGACCGGTCGTTGCTGCTGGCACCACTCCGTTGCCCCAGCCACCAGCCCCCCGCCAGGGACACGGCCACGAGGGCTGCGGCTCCCAGGGCCATCAGCAGGGCTGGGCGGGGGGTGGCGCTCACGCGAGGCGGCATGGTGGAGCCAATGGGTGGCGCCAAGTCTGGAGCCTCCGCAGGGGCTGGTTACATTGGCGGCCGGGCCCAGGTCATCACGAGCGCCCAGAGGGTTCCAGCCACGATGCGTCACCATCCCATTTCCCCGGTCACCGAACCGATGCAGTACCGGGCCATCGGCGTGGTGCGGGGGACGTACATCCCCGCCGATCCCGAGCAGCTCACCCGGGGTGTGATCCGTACTGACGACGGCACTGAGATTGAGGCCGTTGTTCTGGGCCGCGTGCTGACGCTGATGCGGCGCCATCTTGATTTGACCAAGTCCCACCTGTGGGTGGCCTATCCCCGCTACCGCGAGGCCGAGCAGCTGCACCTGCAGCTGGTGGGCGTTTGGGAGCCCAGCACCCTGGCGGCCACCGAGATCGCCACCCAGGAAGCCGGCTCCGGTGAAGCCCCTGCCCCGCCCAGCGATGCGTTGCCCGAGGGCGACGACTACTTCTCCGTGCGCGGTGAGCTGATCTACACCCGGCCGGAGGACGGCGACATCGTGGTGAAGATCCGCCAGCAGCCGCGCCCGGATGGCAGCCGGCCCACCCCCTTCAAGCTGCAGCTCAAGGGGGAGTTGCCGATGGACAACCTGCGCCATTTCGTGGCCCTCGACCTGCGCCGCCAGGGCCAGCTGCTGCACCTGGAACAGCATGAAGTGATCGGTCCGGTGCCCCAGCGCGGTGGCAAGGGCCGCGGCGGCAAGCGGGGCCGCTGAGCATGCGCCGGCCGGAGGGGTCCGCCGGCTCCACCGAGGCCCTCTCGGCAGGGGTGGCTGTGGCGGGCGTCACGGCGGCTGCCGTGGTGGGTCCGCTGGTGGGGGTGTCCCCCTGGCTGATTGCCGTGGCCTTTGGCGGCGGCTTTGCTGCCCTCACCCTGGATGCGGCCCGCTTTGGGGGCCTTGGCGGCCACCTGTTGGCGGAAACCTTGCCCGCCGGCCTGGGCACGGCCCGGCTGCGGCGGATTGCCATCCATGAGGCTGGCCACCTGCTGGTGGCGGCCGACAACGATCTGCCGGTGAAGCAGGTGCTCGTGGGCAGCCTGGCCTGTCTTCGTCAGGGCCTGGCCGCCAATGGCAGCACGGAGTTCGAGCCCCCGGCCCACGCCAAGCTCGCCGCTGAAGACCTACGGCGTTGGAGCCGCGTGCTGCAGGCCGGCATGGCGGCAGAAGTGTTGATCTATGGCTCCTCCCGGGGTGGGGTGGACGACCGGGCCCTGCTGGGCCGGCTCTGGGGCCTCTCCGGGTTTGATGTGGACACCTCCCAGCGGGAGCAGCGCCGTGCCCGCCGAGAGGTGGAGCAGTGGCTGCGGGATCGGCGCCTCCAGTTGGAGCAGCAGGCTGAGTTGCTGGTGCAGAAGGCCCCGCGGCTGCTCCCATGACTGGGCCCATCTCCCTGGCGGTGGTGGACTGCCCCACGGGCCTGGCCGGGAACATGCTGTTGGCGGCCCTGTTTGATCTGGGCCTGCCCGAGGCGGTGGTGGCGGAGCCCCTGGCGGCCCTCGGCCTGGCCGGTTGCTATCGCCTGCAGCTGGAGCAGCGCCGCAGCGGCGGCCTGCGCGGTCTGCACCTGGCGGTGGAGTCGCTCGAGGGCGACCCTCCCCATCGCCACTGGCTGGAGCTGCGCGAGCGAATCGTGGCGGCGCCGCTGCCGCCGCCCTTGCAGGAGCGGGTGTTGCAGGTGTTCACGCTGCTGGCCGAGGCGGAAGGGGCGGTGCACGGTCATGCTCCCGAGCAGGTGCACTTCCACGAGGTAGGGGCGCTCGATGCCCTGGTGGATGTGGTGGGGGTGTGTGCCGGCTTGCTGCACTTCGGCGTGAACCAGGTGGTGTGCACGCCGCCGCCGGCGGGCCATGGCGTGGTGGACACGGCCCATGGGCTCCTGCCTTTGCCCGCTCCGGCGGTGCTGGAGCTGGCCCGCCGCCGCGGCGTGCCCCTGGCCTCCAGCGCGGGCTTCCCCGCCGCCGAACTCACCACCCCCACGGGCCTGGTGCTGATGGCGGCTTGGGCCGATCGCTTTGCCCAGCCGCCCGCCCTGGTGCCCCGGGCGGTGGGCATTGGGTTGGGCAGTCGCCAGCTAGATCGCCCCAACCTGCTGCGGGTGCTGCTGGCCGAGCCGTTGCAGGCCTCGGAGGCAGGGCCAGCCAGCGATCCCGCCCGGCTGGAGCCCCTGCTGCAGCAGCAGGCCCAGATCGATGACGCCACCGCGGAAGACCTGGCCTTTCTGGCCGAGCAGCTCCGGGATGCCGGAGCCGTGGAGGTGTTCAGCCAGCCGGTGCAGATGAAGAAGGGGCGCTGCGGCGTTCTGCTCACGGCCCTGGCGGCTCCAGAACTGGGGCCTGCCCTACGCCAGGTGTGGTGGCGCCATGGCAGCAGCCTGGGGGTGCGGGAGCAGCTGCAGCAGCGCTGGGCCCTGCCCCGCAGTAGCCACAGCCTCGAGACCCCCTGGGGGCCGGTGCGGATCAAGCGGGCCCAGCGTCCCGATGGCGGGCTGGCCGCCAAGCCCGAATATGAGGATCTGGCGGCCATTGCCCGCCGTCATGGCCTGCCGCTGGCCCAGGTGCGCCAGTGGGTGCTCGCCCTGCTGGAGACCCCGGAGACCTCGCCCTGATGTTGAAGCGCCTGCCTGCCCTTGCTCCGCTGTTGCAGCGTCTGCCGCCCTTGCCGGGGGGCGCGCGCCTGTGGGTGACCCTGGGTAGCTTCGGGTTCGTGCTGGCGGCGCTCCTGGCCCATGGCCGCCAGCTGCTGGAGCTCAGCCTCGATGGCCAGGGCTGGTGCTGGTTGCTGCTGGGGGTGGGCATCAGCCTGTTGAGCCTGGTGGTGAATGGCCTGGCCTGGGGGGTGGGCCTGCAGTGGCTGGGCCTGCAGCCCCGCTGGGTCCCCCTGGTGCTGTTGTTTCTCAGCACGAATCTGCGCAAATACTTGCCGGGTGGGGTGTGGCACCTGGTGTCACGGGTCCGGGCGCTCCACAGGGCTGATGGGGCGGCCCAGGCCCCCGTGGCCGCGCCGCTGGCGATCCCCCAGGCCCTGATGGCGGTGCTATTGGATCCGCTGTTGATGGCGGCGGCAGCCCTGGCGCTGGTGCCCTTCGGCGGCTGGCAGGCCGGATTGGGCCTCCTGGGCCTGCTGCCGCTGTTGGTGCTGCTGCCCCGCTGGCTCAATCCGCTGCTGGAGCGCCTCGAGCGCCAGCGGGCCCGCCAGTTGGCCGGCCGTGGACTGTTGGAGGAGGAGCCTGGGGCTGCTCTCGAGCTGGCTGCCGGCAGCCTGCAGCTGCCCGGTTACCCCTGGCCGCCCCTGCTGGCCGAACTGGCCTTTGTGCTGCTGCGCTTCGGCGGTTTCGCCTGTTGCGTGCAGGCCTTCGATCTCTCCGCTGCCCTGGGCTGGGGCGGGTGGCTGGCGGGCTTTGCCCTGGCCTGGACCGCCGGTCTGGTGGTGCCCGGCGCCCCCGGGGGACTGGGGGTGTTTGAAGCCGTGCTGCTGTTGCGGCTGGCGGTGGCGGTGCCGGAAGCCCCGTTGCTGGCGGTGGCCATCAGCTACCGGCTGATCACCAGCCTGGCGGATCTGCTGGCGGCTGGTGTGGCCCGGCTCGATCAGCCGCGGGCCTGACCGGCTTGGCGGCAGTTCGCAACAGGCGTTACTGTTGAGAAGACACCTTGAGCCGGCCATGCCCTCCGCTCCGGCGCCCGAGTTGCAGCCCGAGGCTCTGCGCAGTTCGCTGCATGGCCGGGGACAGCGACTCACGCCCCAGCGCCAGCGGGTGTTGGCCCTGTTTGAGCGCATCGGCGAGGGCACCCATCTCAGCGCCGAAGAGGTGCATCAGCGGCTGCTGCGGGCTGAGGAGCGGGTGTCGTTGGCCACGGTGTACCGCACCCTGCGGCTGCTGAGCTCCATGGATCTGCTGCGGGAGCTGGAGCTGCCCGAAGGGGGCCGCCGCTTTGAACTCGCTGCCGGGGATCACCACCGCGACCATCACCACCTGGTATGCGTGCGCTGCGGGCTCACCGAGGAATTCGAGAGCCAGGCGGTGCTGCAGGCCGGCCAGCAGGCCGCCGAGCACCACGGCTTTCGCCTGTTGGAGTGTGTGTTGAACGTGCGGGCTCTGTGCCGCAGCTGTGCTGCGGCCGAAGCCACCTGAAGCGCTTACAACAAAGCCCCCGGAATCGGGGGCGGTCTGGAAAGGGATCAGCGAGCCTGGCGTTGGCTGCGCACCGGAACGAGCACCGGTTGCATCAGGCCACCACCGCCATTGTCATCGTCGGATCCGGCCGTGAGCCAGTAGGCCAGGCCGAAGAGTGCGAGCACAGCGGCGAAAAGCACAACATCGGCCATCCAATTTGGCGCGGAGTCGCCTCAGCGTAGCCGGGTTCATCAGGAGTGGTGTGCCCACCGCTGCGGTTTGGCTCACAGCGGCGCGAGTGCCAGGGCACCGCCAGCCAGGGCCAAGCCACCGGCGGCGATCAGGCTCCAGCGGGGGTTGAGCTGGCGGCCCACCTGCAGGCTCACGCCCACCACCGCCACCGAGGCCGCCAGGGCTCCCAGCCACCAGAGGGCTGTGCCATTGGATTCCTGGCCATGGAGCATGGCGTGGATGGCCACGCTGCCCGCCACCGCCACCGCCGGGAGCCGCAGGCTCAGGCGCTGGGACAGCAGCAGGGCCAGCCCAAGGGCGGATACGGCCAAGGCCGCCAGCAGCTCGGCTCCTGGCAGGTGGCCGCCGGCACTGCCGAACAGGCTGCCCACCAGGGCGCCACCCAGGGCCCAGGCCAGCACAGCGTTGCCAAAACGTGCAGCCGTCAGGCCCACCCCCACCAGCAGCAGCAGGTGGTCGACCCCAAGCAGCGGGTGCAGGGCTCCAGCCATGGCCCCCGCATCGGCACTGCCGTGGGCGCCGGCGGGCAGGGCCGACAGCAGGCTGAGCCCTAAGCCGGCAGCGGCGGTGAGGGCCAGGGAACGACTGGGAAAGGAAGGCATGGCTGGTCCGGTCCGCGGCCGGTGCAGGGGTGGGTGGGGAACCGCGCAGAGCGTCAGTATCGCTTCAGGCGAAGCCCTTGCCGGCGTCCTTGGCCACACAGGCCTGGAGTTGCTTGCGCAGTTTGGCGTGGTCGAGGTTTTTGCCGATCACCACCAGCTGATTCTTGCGGGCCTCGGGGCTGCTCCATTCGCTGTCGTCGATGGAAAAACGCTTGCCCGCCAGATGGAACACATGGCGCTTGGCACTCTCGTTGAACCAGAGGATGCCCTTGGCCCGGAACACCCCAGCGGGTAGCTGGTTGTCGAGGAAGTTCTGAAACTTGCGCAGGGCGAAGGGCCCCTCGCTGCTGAAGGAGAGCGAGGTGAAGCCCTCGATGGCGAGGTGGTCAGCGGCGTTGTGATCGTGGGAGTGGTTGTGGCTGTGATCGTGGTCGTGCTCGCAGTGGCCGTGATCGTGATCGCAGGCGCTGTGGTCGTGGTGATGGTGGTGCTGGGGCTCATGTTCGTGCTCATGCACGCAGTGCCCGTGGTCGTGGTCGCAGTCCTCGTGGTCTTGCTCGGCGGCCACCTTGTCGCTTTCGAACAGTCCCACGCTCAACAGCAGGGGCAGGCTCACCTCCCCCTTTACGGAGTGCAGGATCCGGGCGTCGGTCTTGATCTCCCGCAGGCGCCCTTCCACCTCCGCCAGGCGCTCCGGGCTCACCAGGTCGCACTTGTTGAGCAGCAGGATGTCGCCGTACACCACCTGGGCACGGGCCACCTCGCCGTCGAGGATCTCGTCGCTGAAGTTCTCCGCGTCGATCAAGGTGATGATCGAGTCGAGCCGGGTCTGGTCGCGCAGATCGCTGCCCAGGAAGGTCATGGCTACAGGCAGCGGGTCCGCTAGGCCCGTGGTTTCCACCACCAGGTAGTCCACCGGTTCGGGGCGCTCGAGGATGCGGTACACCGCTTCCAGCAGCTCGCCGTTGATGGAGCAACAGATGCAGCCGTTGCTCAGCTCCACCATGTCCTCGCCGGTGGCGATGATCAGGTCGTTGTCGATGCCGATCTCGCCGAATTCGTTCACCAGTACGGCCGTTTTCACGCCCTGCTGGTTGCTGAGGATGTGGTTCAGCAGGGTGGTTTTGCCAGCTCCCAGGAAGCCGGTGAGGATCGTTACCGGCAGGCCGGTGGAGGTGGGATCCGGCTCGATCACAGCCTTGGGTGCGGAGCTGGTGACGTTGGCAATCACGCGGAGGGGGGGCTAGGGAGCGTTGGATTCGAGTCTGATCCCTCGTGGCCCGTGGTTGGTTAGCACCTAGGGCTGATCACGGCGCCGGCTGGATCAGAACTGGAAGCTGGTCTTGATCAGGGCGCCGAGCTGGTTGAAGCTCCGGCCTTCTGGCGTATCAGCACCCAGGGGCCGGTTCAGATAAAAGACCGCCGGGACGAAGGCGATGTGGTCGCTTAGGCGGATCTTGTACCACCATTCCCAGACGAAGTTGCTGTCGTTGGGGGTGTTGCCGCTGGTGAGGCTGGTGGCGAAGGTGGCTTGGCCCACGGCCATCCCGAACACGTTGCCCTTCAGGAAGGCGTCGTCCCACAGGAACCCCACACTCCAGGACTGGGTCTGACTCACGAGGTTCGCCTCATCCGTGTTGGTGGCATAGCGGGTGGCATTGATCCCCCAGCCGGCACTGATCGAGGGGATCCAGCCGGGTTCCGCGGGTTGCCAGTAGCCACTCAGACCAAAGGCGGACGTGTTGCCTGGAACGTTGAAGCTGTTCAGTGCGAAGTTGGTGCCATAAGGGATCGGGTCATCACCATGTTGGATGGCCGCGTAGGTCGCGGCGATGGCCCATTGCTTAGCGGCATAGCCGATTTGGATCGTTCCCGTACCGCCAGCGTTCTGGGTGGCAATGCCACCGTCGCTTGGATCGCCCAACTCGCCGTTGGCCGCCACGTAATTGGTGCTGATGGCAAAACCGTGCTTTTGCCACCACACGCCTGCGCCCACGCCGATGTCCAAGTCATTGGCACCGATGGCTCCGCCAAAGGTCATCAAATCAAGGATCGTGTCACTTGGATAGAGGCTGGGCCAGATCGCCACCATGTTGTCCTGCTCAACCCGACCACCAAGGGTGAAGGTGAAGTCTCCGATGGGCATCTGGTAATAGATGCGATTCACCCCGATATTGTCTGGTCCAGATTGTTCCTGGAAGGCCACTTCCAGCTGCGATAAAGCGCTGGGTCCAGCTCCGCCAAAGCTGTTGGAGCTGGAGTCAAAGTTTCCTGCTCGGAGTCTGATGCGTAGCAGGTCTTTGCCGCTGAAGCTGGTATCCAGGATCAACCTCATATCGTAGTTAAAAGTTGTGGCGCCAAAACTGCTTTGGCTTCGGTTCACCAGGCCTGTGGCAGTGCCGCTGAAGTTGCTGGCACCCAGCACAAAAGTTGCCTGACTCGACAATGTGGTGGTGGTGGAGAATTGGGTGGCTTCCAGTTCGGCCACCTTGGCCTCGAGGCCATCCACACGGCCCTTCAGCACGGCGAGTTCCTGTTCGAACTCCTTGATCAGGCGCTTCAGCTCGTCGGTCACTTCAGTGATCCGGTCGAGGCAAGCGTTCAGCAGGGCGGCCGCTTCATAGCGGGTCATCGCCTGCTTGCCCTTGTAGGTGCCGTTGGGGTAGCCCGCAACGCAGCCGTAGCGCTCGATCAGGTTGGACAGAGCCTGGTAGGCCCAGTCGGTGGGCTGCACGTCGGAGAACTGGGTGATCGAAGTCACCTGCTCCTCGGAGCCGTACTGGCTGACGCCAGCGATGTTCAGGTCGGCGGCGGATGCAGCCACAGGAGCCATCAGGCCCAGGGCGGCAGGCGCCAGAAGAAGCTTCTGGAACAGTTTCATGGTCCTCACACCAAAAGAGGATTTCGACGCAAAGCGTCTCTGGACATGATCACCGCAGGGTTGGCAGAGCCACCAGGGCAGGTGTGCCAGAACACGCAACGGCTGCCCCTCGGGTGCATCGATGCAGACTCAGCAGACGAGCGAGGCCCTGCCCTGACTGTCTTCTCACGACGACCGTGGCTGTGGTGGCTGCTGCTGCTGGCGCTCTGGGCCCTGGCAACCGGCGCTGATCGGCTCTGGCTGCACCTGGACCAGGCCCTGCCCAACTGGGACCAGGCCGACTATCTGAACAGTGCGGTGGACCATGGGCGCGCCCTCGGGCTCCTGCCCGGCGGCGGCTGGCATGGCTGGGAGGCCCTGCTGGATCTCTCGCCGAAGATCCCTCCCCTGGTCTCGCTGGTGAACGGCAGCGTGATGGCCATCAGCGGCGATGGCCCCGATCAGGCCCTCTGGGCCAACCCGTTCTGGCAGGCCCTG
>CALJTZ010000051.1 GCA_937975655.1 uncultured Synechococcus sp.
CGTTCCCGTTGCCTGTGGAAGTCATCCCCATGGCCACTGCGCGCGTGATGCGCCAATTCGCTGCGATGGGCGGCAGCGCCAAGGTGCGTTTGAAAGACGGTCAACCTTTGGTCACCGACAACGGACAACACATCGTCGATGTGACGGGTTTGAAAATCAGCGATCCCCTTCAGTTTGAAACCGAAGTCAACCAATGGCCGGGCGTGGTGACGGTGGGTGTGTTTGCGCACCAAAAAGCGCAGGTGTGTTTGCTGGGCACCTCTACCGGCGTGAAGACACTGACGTTTTGAAAAGCCTAGGACCGTCCTACCGTGCGTTGGTGCTGGGCGCCACAGGCGCACTGGGGACGGCATTTGTGGAGGCCTTGCAGGCCGACCCCGCATGTGTCGAAGTGCTGGGGTTGTCGCGCAGCTCTGCTCCTGCATTTCGTTTAGAGGATGAAGCCAGCATGGCCACTGCAGCGGCTTCGTTGTACGGTCCGTTTCATCTCATCATCGATGCCACGGGGGCACTCACGATCGACGGGCAGGGGCCTGAAAAACACATGGAGGCACTCAATGCCACACACTTGGCCCGTGCGTTTGAAGTCAACACCATTGGCCCTGCGTTGCTGCTCAAACATTTCGTGCCTTTGCTCGCGACCAAGCAACGCTGCATTTACGCCAAGCTGTCGGCGCGCGTGGGCAGCATCAGCGACAACCGCAAAGGGGGTTGGTATGGCTACCGCGCTGCGAAAGCGGCATTGAACATGGTGCTGCAAACCGCAGCCATTGAAGCCGCCCGCAAGCGCCCGCAACTGGTCGTGGCGGCGATGCAACCGGGCACCGTGGCGTCTAGTTTGTCAGCACCGTTTGTGCCTGCACAAGATTGCCTTACGCCTGTGCAATCGGTGACAGGTCTCCTGAGTGCTTTGGATGATTTGCCAGCGCAAGCCGCAGCGCACTTTGTGGACCACAAAGGCGAAGCTATCGCTTGGTAACGCTGCGCAAGTACGGCTGAACCAATGGGCCGCCTGGGTTCACTGGCTCATGCCTTGGTGGCGCAGCAAGGCATCGAGCTTGGGCTCACGGCCGCGAAACGCTTTGAACGATTCCATCGCGGGTCGGCTGCCACCGACTTCCAAAATGGTTTCGCGGTAGCGACGGCCTGTTTCAATGCTGGGTTCACCATCGGCGCCTGCGGTTTCTTCAAACGCAGCATAGGCATCGGCGCTCAGCACCTCGGCCCACTTGTAGCTGTAGTAGCCCGCTGCATAGCCACCGGCAAAGATGTGGCTGAAGGTGTGCAGCGTGCGGCCCCAGGCAGGACTTGGCAACACGGCCACTTCGGCGCGAACGTCGCGCAGCACTTGCATGAAGTCTTGGGCCTGTTCACCTTCGGTGTGCAAGCGCATGTCCACGAGTGAGAACTCAATTTGGCGCAAGGTTTGCAAACCGCTTTGGAAGTTTTTGGCGGCCAGCATTTTGTCGAACAACGCGCGTGGCAAAGGCTCGCCTGTGTCGACGTGCGCGGTCATGTGGCGCAACACGGGCCACTCCCAGCAGAAGTTTTCCATGAACTGGCTGGGCAATTCCACCGCATCCCACTCCACGCCGTTGATGCCGGCCACCTGGGGCCGCTCCACTGTGGTGAGCATGTGCTGGAGGCCATGGCCGAACTCGTGGAAGAGGGTTTCCACCTCTTCGAAGGTCATCAGGCTCGGGGTGTCGCCCACCGGTGAGCTCTGGTTGCAGATCAGGTAGGCCACCGGCAGCACCGCCTGGCCGCTGGGGCTCACACCGCGGCCCAGGCACTCGTCCATCCAGGCGCCGCCGCGCTTGCTGCCCGGGCGGCTGTAGGGATCGAGGTAGAAGGCGGCAATCGCCTCGCCGGCCCGCGCGCCCGCGCCAGCCCCCTCCAGCACCCGGAAGAAGCGCACATCCGGATGCCACACCGGGGCTTCCCCATCGGCCGCCTCGATGCGAATGTCGAACAGGCGGCCGCAGAGGCTGAACAGGCCCTCCAGTACCCGCGGCAGGGGGAAATAGGGGCGCAGGGCCTCGCTGTCGAGCTCGAAGCTCTCCTGGCGCAGCACTTCGGCCCAATAGGACACATCCCAGGGCCTGAGATCCGCGGCCTCCGGTGCGCCGTGGCGAGCGGCGCAGGCCCGCAGGGATTCCAGTTCCTGCATGGCCACGGGATGGGCGGCCAGCCGCAGCTCCTCCAGCAGCAGCTCCACCGCCGCTTCGGAGTCGGCCATTTTGGCGGCGAGGCTCACTTCGGCCCAGTTGGCATAGCCCAGGCGCTGGGCCTGCTGGCCCCGCAGGGTGAGGATCTGCTCGATCAGCGGCCAGTTGTTGAGCTCGGCGGCGCTGCCTTCGCCCTGGCCGGAGGCGCGGCCCACATGGGCCTTGTACAGCTGCTCGCGCAGGTCGCGGCGGCGGCTGTATTTCATGAATGGGGCGTAGCGGGGCATGTCCAGGCCCAGCAGCCAGGGCCCCGATTCCGCCGTGCTGCCCTCCGCCCCAGCGGCGCGGGAGGCCTGGGCCAGCTGGTCCAGCAGGCTGCTGGGTAGCCCGTCCACGTCGTCTGGATTGGTGAGGCTGAGGGTCCAGCTGTTGGTGGCATCCAGTACCTGGTTGCCGAAGCGGGTGGAGAGCTCCGCCAGCTCCTGGCTGGCGGCGTTGAAAGCCTCCTGGGCCTCGCCGCTGAGGCCAACCCCGCGCAGTTGCATGTCGCGCAGCTCGGCGGCCAGGATCCGCTGTTGCGTGGCATCGAGGCCATTGGCCTGCGTTTGCAGCTGCTGCAACGCTCGGTAGAGCACCTGGCTCTGGCCCGCCCGGTTGCCGAATTGCACCACTGCCGCCTGTTGGCTGGCGTGGGCTTCGCGTAGCTCGGGGCTGTTGCACACGCCATTGAGGTGGCTCACCACGCCCCAGCTCCAGCGCAGGCGCTCGCCCATGCGCTGCAGGGGGTCCATCACCTGGTGCCACTGCAGCGGGGCGCCACTACCCAAGGCCAGCTCCAGCTGCTGCTCCAGGGCAGACAGCTCCGCCTGCAGCTGTTCCATCAACGCGGGGATGTGGGCCTTCACCTGTTCGGCTGTGATGGCCTCGAAGGGGGGCAAGCCTTCCCCCAGCAGGATGGCTGGAACAGGAATTGGGCTGGCGGTGCTGCTGGCGCCGGACATCGGGGGATCGAGCCGCAGGGACGGCCATCGGGGATCCCCCATTTCAGCGGAGATTCGTGGCCGGATGCCGTTCAGCCCAGGGCGGGAAGCCGACCGATCGCCACCACGGTGTGGCTGGCCAGGTTGGTGGCCAGGGAGGTGGTGGTGGCTTCGTAGAGATCGATCGCCACCCGTGGCCAGAAGCCGATCACGAGGGTGGGCACCAACAGGCTCAGGGCAATCACCAGTTCGCGGGGCTTCATGTCGCCCACCACCGCCAGGGCGGGGATGCGGGGGCCGAAGAACACCCTGCGGCAGAGGCTGAGCAGATAGATGGGGGTGAGCACCACGCCGATGGCGGCGAGCACCACGGTGATCACCCGGAAGCCCACGGTGAAGCCGTCATTGCTGGTGACCCCCAGGAACACGGTGATTTCGCTCACAAAACCGCTCATCCCGGGCAGGGCCAGGGAGGCCAGGGAGCTGGCCACGAAGAAGGCGAAGGTGATGGGCAGGGCCTTGGCCAGGCCACCCATATTGGGAATCGAGAGGGTTTTGGTGCGCTCGTAGAACACCCCGGTCACGAAGAACATGGCGGCGGCGATCAGGCCGTGGCTGATCATCTGCAGCATCGCCCCGCTCATGCCGAGGCTGTCCACGGCGCCGATGCCCAGCAGCACAAAGCCCATGTGGCTCACCGAACTGCACGCGATCCTGCGTTTCACGTTGTCCTGGGCGAAGGCGTTGAGGGCGCCGTACACGATGTTCACGATCCCCAGCACGATCAGGGCTGGGGCCAGCTGCAGGTGGGCCTCCGGCAGCATCTGCACGTTGAAGCGCAGCAGGGCATAGCCCCCCATCTTGAGCAGCACCCCGGCTAGCAGCATCGAAACCGGTGCATTGGCTTCGCCGTGGGCATCCGGCAGCCAGGTGTGCAGGGGGAACATCGGCAGTTTCACGCCGAAGCCCACCAGGAAGCCCAGGTAGCAGAGCAGGCCGAAGGTGCCACCGGGGCTGCGGGCGGCCAGCTCACTGAGGTTGAGGGTGAAGGGCCCGTTGAGGGCCAGGGCCAGACCGCTCAGCAGGATCAGCAGCGAGGCGGTGGCGGTGTAGAGGATGAACTTGGTGGCGGCGTACTGGCGCTGGTGGCCGCCCCAGATGGCGATCAGCAGATACACCGGCACCAGTTCCAGTTCCCAGGCCAGGAAGAAGAGCAGGAAGTCCTGGGACAGGAACACCATCGCCTGGGCCGAGGCCTGCACCAGCAGCAGGGCGAAGTAGAGGCGACTCTTTTTCTGGATGTTCCAGCTGGCCGCCACCGACAGCAGGGTGACCAGGCCGGAGAGCACCACCAGGGGGGCTGAGAGGCCATCGGCCGCCAGCGACCATTCGAGACCCAGGGAGGGAACCCAGGCGAAGCGCTCCACCAGTTGCAGGCCGGCCACCGAGCCGTCGTAGTGCTGGCTGAACACGTAGAGCATCAGCACCAGGTCCGCCAGCAGCACGGCCAGGGCGGCGGTGCGGGGCAGCTTGGGATCGGTGCCGTCGCCGGGCAGCAGCATCAACAGCGGAGCCGCCACCGCTGGGAGCAGGGTGATCAGGCTCAGCCAGGGAAAGGAGTCGGAGAGGGTGGACGCGGCCGTCAGGGGCAGATTGGCGTCCATCTCAGCCTTGGCTTGGGTTACTGGAAGTGGGCCGTCAACAGTCAGCGTCTGGGCTTTGCAGCAACGCGGCTGTCTGTGTCTCGTTGGCCTGACGCTAGCCCATCGGCCTGGGTATATGTACTCAGGGGTGCTGGGCTAGGGGGTGGGTTCAGAGGTGGCGCCAGCGGCTGCCGGCCTGCTGGAGTTGCAGCACCTCGGCTCTTGACGCTACGCCTTCGGCCTCCCAGGCCCTCACCATGGCGCGACTGACGGCACCGGCACTGTCCCTATTGGAGAGCGCCAGGATGCTCGGGCCAGCGCCGCTGATCACGCAGCCCCAGGCTCCAGCCTGAAGGGCGGCTTCGCGCACCTGCCGGCCGCCCTGAATCAGGCCCCAGCGGTAGGGCTCGTGGATCCGGTCGTGCATGCCATCGGCGATCAGATCGCCGTTGCCCGTGCGCAAGCCCTGCAGCAGCAGGGTGAGCGAGCCGAGATTGGTCACGGCATCGGGAATCGAGATCACCTTGGGCATCACCCGCCGGGCCTCACTGGTGGAGAGGCGAATGGAGGGGATGGCCACCACCGCCAGCACCTCCGGTGACCACTCGCAGCGCACCACCCGCCAGCGGTGGGAGGCTGCCTTGGCGGTCATGCAGAGCCCCCCCAGCAGCGAGGGCACCACGTTGTCGGGATGGCCCTCGATATCGATGGCCAGCTCCAGCAGCTTTTCGCGGCTGAGCGGCTCGCCGATCAGGGCGTTGGCACCCATCAGCCCGGCCACGATGGCGGTGGCACTGCTGCCCAGGCCTCGGGCCGGTGGCACTGCCAGCCGCACCCGCGCCTCCACGGCAATTGGCTGCTCGCCGGCCTCCTTCCACACCCGCTGAGCGGCGCGGTACACCAGGTTGTCTGGGCCGCCGCGGAGATGGGAGCCTTCGCTGCCCTCGATGATCAGCTCGAAGCGCTCGCCATCGCCCTCGATGCAGCGCATCTCGAAGTGATTGTTCAGATCCAGGGCTGCTCCCAGGCAATCAAATCCTGGGCCGAGATTGGCTGTAGTGGCCGGTACGTCCACCACAACCCCCTGTCCGATGCGGGGGCGCACCATGCGATCCGTTCTGCTGGGGCTCAGTGTCCCACCTGCTGGCTACACCTCCAGCAGCATCCGGGCCCGGCAGGCCGCACTGAACAAACCGGCGCCGGCATCGGTGAGGGCCTTCACCGCCACCTGGCCCACCACCGGGCTGAGGCGGCCCTTGCGGCCAAAGGGCCCAAGGAATGCCTCTGAAGCGAGCTGGTCGAGCAGTTTGCCGGCGGTGCCACCGCCGATCCACAGCCCCCCCAGGCAGAGGGATTGCAGCACCAGATCGCCGGCAACGCTGCCGTAGGCGCCCAGCCAGATGCTGAGGGCGTGCTGGGCCAGTGGATCCCCCGCCTGGGCTGCCGAGGCCACCAGGGCCGGAAGATCGGGTCGATCATGAGTTGCGGCGTCACTAGTGGCCCAGAGCTGGCTCGGCTGATGCAGCTGGTGGGAGGTGGAGCCGGTGTGTTGGCTCAGGCACCAGCGGAACACCTGCCCCAGGCCCGGGCCGCTCACCACCCGCTCAATCGACACCCGCTCCAGCCCCTGATCCTCCAGCAGCCATTGCTTCAGCTGCCATTCCGCCTCGCTGCGGGCGGCGAACTCGCCGTGGGCGGCTTCGCTGGCCATGGCCATCAGGCCCCGCGGACCGGGAATGCCCATGGCCACGCCGAGTCCGGTACCGGCTCCGAGGATCGCGATCGGTGCCCCGGAGATCGCGGGCTGGGCCACCAGGGTGTGCTGCTGGTGCGCCTGCAGGTGGTTGAGGCCGTAGATGAGCACGGCGAAGTCGTTCACCAGCTCCAGGTGCTCGATGGCACAGGCGTTCTGGAGCGCGTGCTCCTCGAGCAGCCAGGGCAGGTTGGTGAGTTGCACCCGCCCCCCTTGCACGGGGCCGGCAATGGCGAGGCAGGCTCGCTGGGGCCGATCCGGCAACGGCTCGAGGAAATGGTTCAGCAGCTCGGAGAAGTCGTGCCAATCGGCTGAGCTGTAACGCTCGCGGCGCTGCTCGATCAGTTGATCACCGTCCACCCGGTAGGTGGCCAGCAGCGTTTTGGTGCCGCCGATATCCCCGGCCAGGATGGTGGTCATGGCAGTTCCGAGCGTGATGGGACTGGCGTGGGATTCAGAGTTGCAGGCCAGGCGCCCGATCCTGGTTGGCCTGGCTGGCTGCGCTGAGCAGAGCCGTTACAGCCACGCTGCCCAGGTCGCCGTCGCGGCGACTGCGCAGGCTCACGCTCTGGGTTTCCGCCTCCTTGGCGCCGATCACCCCCAGCACGGGGATCTTCATCTGTTCGCCGTTGCGAATCAGCTTGCCGAGGCGGTCACCGGAGTGATCGATCGTGGCGCGCACGCCGGCGGCCTTCAGTTGGCCCAGCAGCTCCTCGGCATAGGGCATCACCTCATCGGTGACCGGCAGTAGCCGGATCTGCTCCGGGGCCAGCCAGAAGGGGAAATCGCCGGCGTAGTTCTCGGTCATGATCCCGAAGAACCGTTCCAGCGAGCCGAAGATGGCCCGGTGGATCATGATCGGGCGCTGGCGGGTGCCATCGGCGGCCACATACTCCAGCTGGAAGCGTTCCGGCAGGTTGAAATCGAGCTGGATGGTGGAGCACTGCCACATCCGACCGATGGCATCCTCGATCTTGAGGTCGATCTTCGGGCCGTAGAACGCCCCGCCGCCCTCATCGATTTTGTAGGCCCAGCCCTTGCGATCGAGGGCCTCGATCAGGCCGTTGGTGGCCAGTTCCCACACGGCGTCTTCGCCGATGGATTTCTCCGGGCGGGTGGAGAGGTTGATCTCGTAGTTCCTGAAATCGAAGGTGGAGAGGATCTGCTCGGTGAGGTCGAGGATGCGCAGAATCTCATCGCCAATCTGCTCCGGCAGGCAGAACACGTGGGCGTCGTCCTGGGTGAAGCCGCGGACCCGCATCAGGCCGTGCATCACGCCGGGGCGCTCGTAGCGGTACACGGTGCCCAGCTCGGCCCAGCGGATCGGCAGCTCGCGGTAGCTGCGCAGGGTGCTGGCGTAGGTGAGCACGTGGAACGGGCAGTTCATGGGCTTGAGCTGGTATTCCCGCTCATCCACCTGCATGGGGCCGAACATGCTCTCGGCGTAGAAGTCCAGGTGGCCTGAGGTTTTCCACAGGCTGATGTCCGCCACGTGGGGGGTGTAGAGCAGCTCGTAGCCCGCGTCGAAATGGGCCTGGCGCCAGAAGTCCTCGATCAGCAGGCGCATGCGGGCGCCCCGGGGGCGCCAGAACACCAGGCCGGCGCCGGCCTCATCCTCGATCGAGAACAGATCAAGATCGCTGCCCAGGCGGCGGTGGTCGCGGCGCAGGGCCTCCTCCTTGCGGCGCTTGTGTTCCGCCAGCTGCTCGGGGGTTTCCCAGGCCGTGCCGTAGATCCGCTGCAGCTGGGCCTTGGTTTCATCGCCCCGCCAGTAGGCGCCGGCCACGCTCTCCAGCTCGAAGGCCTTGGGGTTGAGTTCGCTGGTGTTGGCCACGTGGGGACCGGCGCACAGATCCCACCAGTCCTCCCCCAGGGTGTACAGGCTGATGGGTTCCTGGATGCCCGCCAGGATCTCCAGCTTGTAGGGCTCGTTCTGGGCCTTGATCCGGGCTTCGGCTTCGGCGCGGCTCACCTCGATCCGTTCCAGCGGCAGCCGGCGGCCAATGATCTTGCCCATCTCCTTCTTGATGGCCTTGAGATCGGCCTCGGTGAAGGGTTCGGGATTGTCGAAGTCGTAGTAGAAGCCGCTCTCGGTCCAGGGTCCGATGGTCACCTGGGCCTGGGGGAAGAGCTTCTGCACCGCCATGGCCAGCACGTGGCTCATCGAGTGGCGGATGCGCAGCAGCTGGGGGCTCTCGCTGGTCTTGGGCAGCGGGATGGCTGGGGTCGTGGTGGTGGCGTCGCTGCTGCTCAGGGCTGAATCGGCAGAGCGGGTCGCGGTCACGGCACGGAGGCAGGCAACCCCGATCCTACGCAGGGGAAATCGGTCTCCTTAGGCTATGAACGTGACCGTTCCCTCCCCTTCACCCGACTCCGTCGAGCTGCTGGATCAGCTGTTGCAGTCGTTGTTCGGCGACTTCGACCACTGGTTCCACCGCGGCCTGGTGCTGCTTGATTGCACCCCCGAGGGCCTGCTCCCCCCCGGTGAACCGGAGGCCCTCCGCCGCGACATTAAGGCTGCGTTGGCGGAACTGGCGGCAGCTCGCGCCCTGCGCAGTGCCGCCCCCACGGCGATGGCGGTGGACATGGACGCCATGGCCCCCTGGCATCGCCTGATGATGCGGATCTGGAGCCTGTCGGCCCTGCTGCGCCGCGCCG
>CALJTZ010000052.1 GCA_937975655.1 uncultured Synechococcus sp.
CCCCGCCAAGGAGCGATTGGCCGCAGGCCGGTCCATGGAAGGACGGGCACGGTCGGCTCCCACCTTGTTGCTCCATCCGCCTGTCGGCCGGGTGGAACCGCGGTTGAGGCCGCCACCAGCGCTGCTGAAACCGGTGTTACCGCGAGATCCACCGCCTCGGGATCCGCCGCCACGGGAACCCCCGCCCCCGCGACCGCCTCCGCCCCCAGCTCGAGCCATCAGCTGGCTGGATGCGCCATCAAGCTGGGCGGTGCGCTCCAAAGCGAAGCCGGCCCCGGCAGGAGCCGCCAGCGCCCCAACCAGCAGCAGACTGCTTAATCCTGTGAGGACGTTCATTTCTGAGTCACCTCGCAACCGTCGTCGTAGCAGCTCGCATCAATGCGGCCATCACGACCGAAGTGCACCTTCACCAAATCTCGCTTGGCTGTGGCTGCGGGGTTGTCCTCCCTCACACTGTTGAGGTAGTTAGGATTCACCACACACAACTGTTTGCCGTTGAAGCAGATGGTGTTCGAGGAAAAACGTGCCGAAGCCCTGGATAGACCCACCCACTGCTTCGTTGCAGCGTTGTACATGGACATCGTCACCGGAGATTCGGTGATTCGGATCGTCTCCGATACGTTGCCGATCTTGTGACGATAGAGCGTGGCCTTGCCATCTTCCTCAGCCTCCACCATGCAGGCCACCGGTGCGGCACCTTTAACACTGCACGTGGTGTCGAGCTTGTAGAGCACCTCAGCGTTGCCAGGCAATGGCACCGCCAACAGGGCCATGACGAGAGCAGCACCGAGGCCGCCGCTGCTCAGCGATGTCTTGCAGTTGGGCATGGAATGGGATCCCGAACAACAGGTGGGAAACCTCTTCAGCATGGATAATCCATCCCAAGCCGGCAACCATGCCTCAACAAAGACTTGATTCACACCCCCACTGGCCAGGTTCGCTCCCCCTATATCCACAAGATCTGCCATTTTCGTCAATCCGCATACGGCTCATGACGCAGGCCCTAGCAGGCGAGCCGCCGCAGTTCCTGCTTCGCGCACTCCAGCACCAGCCGGCGCTCGGGAGTGAGGTTCGATCCAGCGCGGTTGATGTAGAAACACAGCATCGACATGGCACTGCCATAGGGAGTGCGCTTGCGCCTTGGGCTGCCCTGGGCGGACTGCAACAGCGACAACGCGATCGCCTTGGGATCCGCCCAGGTGAACACACCAGGCTCCAGCTCTAGGGCGTGGCTGCCTCGAGTCACCTCCGCAGACCAGTGCGGCGATGCACTGCAGCACATCCCAATCAGCTCAGCAGCGTCTGCCATGGACCCTCAGCTAACTCCATAGGTTGAGCGTGACGTTGCACTCGAGCCAACATGGCCTTGATGAAGTGGGAACCCCTGCGGGACTTTGAAGATCTCCTGGATCGCTACAGCCGCAATCTCAGCCTGCCGCTGATGCGGTCGGGCGAATCAGGGGGCAATGGCGAGTGGTGTCCACGGGTGGATATCAGCGAGAACGACAAGGAATTCCAGATTCACGCTGAACTGCCTGGCGTGGAAAAAAAGGATGTGAAGGTGAAGATCGAGAACGGTGTTCTTGTTCTGGAGGGTGAGCGACGCAAGGAAATGGAAGAGAAGGGCTGGCGGCACCACCGCATCGAGCGCAGCTACGGCAACTTCATGCGCAGCTTCACCTTGCCATCGAACGTTGATGCTGAGCAGCTGAAAGCCCATTTCCATGATGGCCTGCTGGAAGTTGATCTTCCCAAAGTTGCATCCAGCCAAACCACAGCCGTGGAAGTGGCCATCGATTAACAACTGCAGCGAGGGCGCCCGATCCCAGCAGCGCCCTCGCCCACAAGCTACCGCAGATCCGCAACAAAGCCAGGGCCATAGCCCACTCATCGCTTGATTACTGCGAGTGATGCCAGCACCATGCCCATTCCTGCGGCAATTGCCACCGTTGCGAAAACAGCAGATGTGCAATTCAATGGTGAACGGCCCTGGGACCTGCAAGTCCATAATCCCGCGCTATTCACTGACCTACTGCGCCAAGGCTCTCTAGCCCTGGGGAATAGCTATGTACGGGGTGACTGGGATTGCGAGCAACTCGATGAGCTCATCAAGCGACTCCTGCAGGCCAACGGCCATGAGCCTCTGAGCAAACGACTGCAGTTGCAAAGCCTGGCCGAATGGGTACGCGAGCGGTGGTTGAACCCGCAATCCCTGCGCCTGGCTTTTGAGGTAGGCCAGCGCCACTACGACATCGACCCCAGGGTCTATACCGCCATGCTGGATCCGCAGATGGTGTACAGCTGCGGCTACTGGCGACAGGCAAACGACCTCAATACCGCCCAGGAGCACAAACTCAGGCTGATCTGCGAGAAGTTACAGCTGGAGCCGGGGCAGACATTGCTGGACATCGGCTGTGGCTGGGGAAGCCTGGCGGCCTATGCCTCCCGCAACTACGGAGTCAACGTGATGGGCATCACGGTGTCATCCCGGCAAGCCTGTTACATCAAGGAATGCCTTGGAAACCTGCCGATCCAGGTTGCACTCTGCGATTATCGCCGGCTACCTCAATTGGTGAATGAGCCCTTCGATCGAATTGCGTCGATCGGCATGTTCGAACATGTCGGCCCACGCAACCACGGTCAATTCCACCATGTCGTGAATCAATTACTAGACAGTGATGGGCTGGCGCTGCTGCAGACCATCGGATCAGATCGCACCACCCATCGAACGGATGCATGGATTGATACCCACATCTTCCCGGGTGGACGACTCCCCTCAGCCACCCAGTTCTGCCGCGGGTTTGAATCCCATTTTCTACTCGAAGACTGGGAAAACTTTGGCCCAGATTACGATTTAACGCTCATGGCGTGGTGGCAGAACTTTGACGCTGCCTGGCCTAGCCTTCAACACGATATCCATCACGACTTCTATCGCTTCTGGCGCTACTACCTGTTGAGCTGTGCCGGCTTTTTTCGTTCCCGCCAAGGGCAACTCTGGCAAGTAGTTCTGAGCAAGAAAACCCGGAACCAGCCCTATGCATCCTGGCGGCCGGCACGACGAACCCCACCGCTGCAGACACACCGCACCTCCGCTTCAGAACGATCACTTTTCCATCAAGCCAACAGAAGATTGGAGCCCTTCATCCCACCCAGCGATGAGTGATGCCTTTGGTGATTACCTGCGCACCATCGGTCGTGTGCCTCTCCTCACCGCCCAGGAAGAAGTTCACCTGGGAACGATCGTGAAGGAATGGATGGACGACCCCAATCCCACGCAAGCGCTCGAACGTCGGGGCCGCAGAGCCCTCAAACGGATCGTGAATGCCAACCTGCGGCTGGTGGTTACCGTGGCCCTGCGCTACATCAGGCGGCTTAAGCATCTCGCCCACGACCCGATGGACCTGGTGCAGGCAGGAAACCTGGGCTTACTGAGGGCCGCTGAGAAATACGACCCCACCCGCGGCTACAAATTCTCCACCTACGGCTACTGGTGGATTCGCCAATCCATCAATCGCTACCTCCAGGAGCACAACGGATCCATCAGGATCCCGGTGAACCTGGTGAGCCTTGCCAACAAGGCAGAAACCCTTCAGGTGAATGGCAAAGAGCCGCTGAGTGCCACGCAGCTGGCAGACGCCCTAGGGGAAAACGAGGAGCGCGTGCTCTACGCCCTCTCGATCAATCACCGCAGCAACACCATCTCCCTGGATCAACAACTCAACGGCAGCGATGGCGACATGACCCTGCTGGATACCGTGACCGACAGCAACATGCCCGAAATCGAGGACGACTACAGCTGGATGCACAGCCAGATGCATCAGCTCTCCACACCTGAACTGGCTGTGATCAAACTCCGCTACGGCAGTGACACACACCGATCCTTCGCCGAGGTGGCACGGCTCATCGGCCGCAGCAAGGATCAGGTGCAACGGCTGGAACGCCATGCCCTCACCAAACTGCGCCGCTCACTCACCCCAGCCTTGTTTCCTTGCGAATCCAACCGCTCCGGCTGATGGCAGGGCCCGGACCCAGCCTTGGCTGCGCCAACAAGGAGAAACGATCCAGCCCTTCTCTCAGGGGCACATCAAAGCAGAACGTGCCATCGATCTCCACCTGCACGGGGTGACCGGAGAACTCCAGTTGTGCATGGCGCATGGTGGCTCCATGCACCAATAACTTGGCATCGGCAAACAGCCATAGCCGCTGGCGTGGATGCCACGGCTCCCGCTTGTGGACGGGCACCAGTAGCCGATGCGGTGCTGGTCGCAGACAGCGCAGACGACTCGAGCGTGCCCATTCCCGCCAGCCAGACTGATCATCGAGACAACCGAGCCGCACTTGATACACCCGCTCCACAGCAGGAGCGGTGAGATACCACTCCCCCCGATCGGTGGGCACCAACCACTCCTGCAGCACCAGCGCTGCAGCCAAAGGATCCACGGGATTGAGGTCCACCAAGCGCAGACAAAGCTGGCTTGGCAGCAGCGGTCTGAGCTCCGCGGGCACCCGCCAGCGCACCGCGATCCAGTCGCGGTCGCGGATTTTGGCAGCCAGCGTGAGGCGGGGATGGGAGCGGCGGCGAGGCCTGGACACAGAAAAGCTCCCTAAATTCCTAATTGGGAATCTAGGGAGCTCCAGCCATCAGCTTGACCATCGCTGCAGTTCTGCAGCTCATCTGAAAAGGCAATCTAAAAACTGCGCGACTTAACGCGGCCATTGGGCATCAACCCATTCACCGCTGGGGGAATGGATGGGGATGGCATCAACGAACTGCGTTGATCACGCAGGGCATCCTCCAACAGGAATGCACACAGGTTAGATACGGAACGTCCCTCCTCCTCTGAACGGCTCAATAGAGCCTCATGCACGTGGTAGCTGAGGGTAATTGAGATGCGTCGCGGCTGACGCTGAAGCACGCGAAAGCGATCATTCATCGAACAAATCCAGCGAAGAGTGAATTAGTAGCAACCGAGACACTTGGAACAGAGCCTTAGCCTCAGCTCTCAAACAATAAAGCCAGTTTTTCTTCTCTCAACACCTGATATTGCGCCGTTGGGACGCCAGATGTGCTGCAGCCTGCGGCCAGCCACTCCAGAATTGAAGATATTGCCTGCAGTGGCGAGCCACGGGGGAGCACATTCGAGCAGGGCCTGGCTGCAATCGGGGCGATCTGGTGATGGCCAAACACACCAGCGCGGCCCATCCACCGCTGTTTCCAGCGGAAGCAACATGCTCAGGACGGGTCCAGGGTCTGCAGGAACCAGTCCCGGGCCGCCGTCGCCGCCTGCTGCAGCGTGCCCGGCTCGCTGAACAGATGACCGGCCCCAGGGATCACCAGTAGATCGTGGGAGGCGCGCAGATGCGCTGCTGCCCAGGCATTGAGCTCCAAGACATCCACATCCAGGGACCCCACGATCAGCAGCGTGGGGCAGCGCACCAGGGCGAGGGCGTCAAAGGCCAGGTCGGGACGGCCCCCTCGGGCCACCAGGGCGTGCACAAGCTGGGGCCTGGCAGCGGCAGCCTCCAGAGCAGCGGCCGCGCCGGTGCTGGCACCGAACAGGCCCAGGGGCAAAGGCTCCAGCTGAGGCTGCTGCACGCACCAGTCGATGGCAGCCAGCAGGCGCTCCTGCAACAGGGGGATATCGAAGCGCAGTGCACGGCCCGTTGCATCCTCGGCGGCCTCCTGCTGCGTGAGCAAATCAAACAGCAGAGTGGCCAATCCCGCCGCGTGCAGCACCTCCGCCACATAGCGATTGCGTGGACTCAAGCGACTGCTGCCGCTGCCATGGGCAAACGCCACCAGGCCCCGGGCCTGGGCAGGAAGCATCAGGTCTCCGGCGAGGGTGAGGCCAGCGGCGGGGATCGACACTGCCTGCATCAGGCCGCTGAGATTCGTCTCCACCTGGCGCCCGGAGTAGGGACTTCTTTCATAGTCATGACGGCCCCGGGCGATGACCTGGTGAAAGCGATGGCTCCAATCAGCGCTAGCCACCAGCTGAGCTCGGGCAGATCCGCGGCAGAACAGGCACATACGGAGCACGGGGCCACGGGCAGCTGTAGAACAAACCCACCTTCAGAAGATCCATGCTTCGTGGCACAGAACTGCTCACCAAGGTGCGGGATCTTGGCCCCATTTCCAAATCAGAACTTGTGCGGAATTGCGGCTATGTGAGTGCCAAGAAAAACGGCTCTGAGCGACTCCACTACAGCGACTTCTACGAGGCCCTGCTGGAGGCCAAGGGGCTCAGCTTCCGGGATGACCATGGCAAGGACCTCAGCAAAGACGGCCGCAAGCTCACCTTCAGCACCCATGTGCATTTCAACGGCAACCTGATGGTGGGCAAGGCCTATACTGAACTCCTGGATCTCCAACCGGGGGACAGCTTCGAGATCAAGCTGGAACGCAACGGCATCCGCCTGATCCACACCACCAGGCCGTAGACCATGTTCTGGCGGATAGACGGGACCTAGGGTGCGCACGCATCAAGGCAACAGACGCGTGCAGACAAGCGAGGAGAACAGGGCAGAAGAGCTGAAGGCCCTGGGGTGGTCCGCAGAGGACGTGCGCAAGTACGAAGAGCTCTGGGAGTACCGCCAGCGCTGGGGTGCCATCAACCTCGAACGGGAAGACCGGGTGTTCCTGCGCAAGGCAGAAGCCGCCCTGCCCAAGCGCGCCACGGGCAAGGGCTCAGAGAAGAAACGCACCCGCGACAAGTCGCACTACCGCTGGCTGGCCTTCTATCTGGATGCCATGCGGGCCAGTGGCGCCGAGGCCAGCCTCGACGACGCTGAACAGGGCGCCTGGCCGGTGCTACTGGAGGAGGAGCTGCGGGCCCTCGACTACTACGAGCCGGTGCTGGGGCTACCTGACACCCTCAAGGCCAAAGAACTGATCCCTCTGCGGGAGCAGTGGATTGCGGAGGCTGCCGCCTCCGGCCGCAACCTCGCGTTCGACTTCCTCACCCCCCTGGAGGAGCTCAAGCAACGGGAAAAAACCAGCTGGAAGCCCCTGCGCGGTGAGGCCAGCAGCGACTCGAGCTACCCGGTTCTGAGCGCTGCGGCGGCTGAGCAGTTCCGGCAAACGGTGCGCCAGGCGGTCACCGCGCAGATCCGCAGCAGCTTCCCGTCCCTCAAGGACAGTGACAAGCCGGAACCCCCTGCCGACTGGCAAGCCGGCTGACGCAAGGGGTGCTTTAGGGTCAAGGGATTAGGCCGCTGCGGCACCGCATCTGCCGCAGCGGGCCTGACCCCGGGAGAAGACTCGCCGTTCGCCAACGCGACTGAGCCAGCACATTGTTGCCCAGCTGAATTTTTTCTCCCGAGAGCGCGATGACAGACACCCCCAGACTCACGATCGGCGAGCTCGAATCGAAGTATTACCTCTACCGAAAGGCCCTGAAAATGCTGCTGATCGAGGGCAGCAGCCTCAAGAAGGTGCAGAAAACCCTGTGCTGGAGTCGTCTCGAGACTCTGCACACCTGTCTGCCCCGGCGCTACCGATCACCGGATCACCTGTTTCACCAGCTCAACCGGGAGATCGAAAAGGAGCGGGTTCCCAGTGATGCCCCAGAGGCCGCGAAACCGGAAGAGTGGATGAGCGGGAAGAAGGCCTGAGACCCCTGCCCATCAAAAAGCCTGCCCGGAACACCGGACAGGCCTGAAAAGGGCCGCAAAGGCGACCCTTGAACGGAATGGATCAGCCGAGGCCCAGCTGGGACAGGATGCCCTGGCCGGTGAGCAGCTCGGTGCCCAGGCCGATCACGAAACCGAGCATGGCCAGGCGACCGTTCCAGGTTTCAGCGAAGCCAACGAAACCGAAGCGGGAGGTGGAGTCAGCCATGGGGGCAGTTCTTTACGAAACTTGTAGGGATCGTAAAGCCTTGTGAAGCGGTTTGGGTAGGGCGGGGATCCGCCCTTAAGGCGGCACCTCCCCGGCAGCGGCATCAACATGGGGGCTGAACCCGGAGCTTCCCGCATGGAGAACGACGTGATGCTGCCGGTGGTGGCGGGGATCGTGCTCAGCGTGCTGATCGTGGCGGGATCCGTGGTGGTGCTGATGCGCCCCAGCGACCTGCCCAAGCGCAGTGAAAAGCCCTGAGCCTCCTCGACCTCAGCGCAGGGTGGGTTCCAACGGCTGACTGATGCGCTGGAACATGTAGCCCAGGCCCCGGGCGGTGATGATCAACTCGGGATTGTCCGGGTCGTCCTCGAGCTTGCCCCGCAGCCGCGAGATGTGCACGTCCACCACGCGGCTGTCGGAGGAGCGCTCGGGCTTGTAGCCCCACACCTGCTCCAGCATGTCCAGCCGGCTGATGGGCTCGCCGGAGCGGCTGAGCAGCAGCTCCAACATGGTGAACTCCATGCCCGTGAGACGAATGCGCTCCTCGCCGCGGAACACCTGGCGCTTGTTGATGTCCACGCTGATGTTGCCCACCACCACCACACTGGCGGCGCGGCCGCTGCCTGCCACACCAGTGCCATGGCCATAGGTGGCCCGGCGGATCACGCAGCGGATGCGCGCTTCCAACTCCTTGGGGCTGAAGGGCTTGGTGAGGTAGTCATCCGCGCCCAGCTGCAGGCCGGTGATGCGATCAGCCACGTCGCCAAGGGCCGTGAGCAGGATGATCGGCACCTCCGATTGGGCCCGGATGCGCTCGGTCACCGCAAAGCCGTCCAGCTCGGGCATCATCACGTCGAGCACCACCAGATCGGGCTCAATCTCCCGGAAACACTCCATGGCCTGCTTGCCATCGCAGGCGAGGGTCACCGCATAGCCCAGCATCGTGAGCCGGGTTTCGAGGATGCGGCGGATGTTCTCCTCGTCGTCGGCCACCAGGATCTTGATGGGGGTCTCGCTGGGACCGGTCATGGCAGAGGCTCGTCCGAACCCGAGTCTCCCCTGGTCTGGGATCGAAGACGGCAACCGGCTCTCAGCTGAGGTTTTTCCTCATATGCCAGGCACCACGCCCATTGCAACAACTCATGTCAGCTCCTGGGCAGCAGGCGGAACCTGCCTAAGTTCTCGCCATGCATGAGACCAGCTCACCACCCGTTCGCTCCAGCGACAAGCCAGCTCCCCAGGACGAGTCGAGCCAACCCAGCCTGCGGGCCGAGAGCGGCTGGGGTGATGAGCCCTGGGCGTCCGGCCAGCGCAAGCGTTACCTGGCGTCGCTGAAACAGCTCGCGGCCTGAGGGCCAGCCCGAAGCTGTAAAAAATCGCACATCGCTTGGCCAACTAGGCACCTCTGACCAGATCACAGGGCTTTTAGGTTTCAGGCCTAGCCCCGCTGTTGCAGTCGCCCGATGTACGGCTTTGCCACCCTGCGTTCCATGCGTCGTCAGATCACTCCGGTGCGGATCGGCGCAGCCGCTCTGATCGGCATCACCCTCACGGCTGCCGCCACGGCATCACGGGCTCAGAGCACCGAGATCGGCGTGTACTCAGGACGTCACTACAACACCGATAAACAGCTCTACAGCCAGTTCACCCGCCAGACCGGCATCAAGGTGAAGCTGCTGGAGGCCAAAGATGATGCCCTGATCGAGCGCCTGCGTAGCGAGGGCAAGAACTCGCCGGCCGATGTGCTGGTGCTGGTGGATGCCGCCCGGCTGGATAAAGCCAGCGACATGGGACTGTTCCAGGCCACCCGCTCCGCAGCCCTGCTCCGGGATGTGCCCCTGAGCCTGCGGGATGCCAAGGGCCGCTGGTATGGCCTCACCCGCCGCGTGCGCGTGGTGCTGGTCAATCCGAAGCTGGTGAACCCCGCCAGCATCAAGACCTACGCCGACCTGGCCAAACCGGCCTTGAAGGGCAAGCTCTGTCTGCGGGACCGCCAGAGCGTCTACAACCAGTCGCTCGTGGCTGATCAGATGATCCAGCGGGGGGATGCGGCCGCTGCCACCTGGGTGAAGGCGATGACCGCCAACGTGACCAAGCCCTATTTCACCTCCGATACACCGCTGATCCGCGCGATCGGCAACGGTCAATGTGGCGTTGGCCTGGTGAACACCTACTACCTGGCACGCATGGTGGCCGGTGAGAGCGGCGCTGCCGATAAGGCCCTGGCCAGCAAGCTCAAGGTGGTGTTCACCAACCCGGCCCACGTGAACATCAGCGGTGCCGGTGTGACCCGCAATGCCAAGAATCCCGCCGCTGCCCTGAAGCTGATCGAGTTCCTGGCCTCCCCCACTGGCGGCAAGGGCTACGCCGAAGCCAACCACGAATACCCGTTGAAGGGCTATGGCAGCAACGCCACCCTGAAGGCCTTCGGCACCTTCAAGGCCAGCGGCATCTCGGCCGAGCAAATGGGCGCCAAGAACAAGGCCGCCGTGAAACTGATGGAAACCAACGGCTGGAAGTAATCCCAGCCGCCCACCACTCGTTGCAAGGGATTCTCAATAGCAGCAGGCGTTGGCTAGGTTGCTCCCTTCCCCGCTGGAGTTCGTCTCGGAATGGTGGCCGCCGGCACCTCGCAACCTGCCCAGGAGGGCCGCACGGCCCTCTCCCTGGCCGTGGTGGTGGTGGTGGTGCTGGCCCTCGCGCCGGTGGCCTGGCTGGTGGCCTTCGCCGGCTCAGGCCCGGAGGGCCTCTCCGGGTTAAGCCTTGGCAGTGATGGCCTCCAGCAGCTGCTCAACACCGTTGGCCTGGTCACGGCCGTGGGGGGGCTGGGAGCCGCCCTCGGGGCTGGCTCGGGCTGGCTCACGGCCCGCTGTGCATTCGCCGGCCGCCGCTGGCTGCGCATCGCCCAGCTGCTGCCCCTGGCCACCCCGAGTTATCTGCTGGCCGCCACCCTGATCGATGTGGGCAGCCGGCTGGGCCAGCGCGTCCACGGCTCCCTCTGGACCGTGGTGGTGCTAACGCTGAGCACCTACAGCTATGTGTTCCTGCTCTCCACGGAGAGCTTCTCCGTGAGCGGCCGGCGCCAACTGGAGGCCTGCCGCAGCCTGGGGGTGGGCCCCTGGGGCAGTTTCTGGCGCGTGGCCCTGCCGATGGCCATGCCCTCCATCGGTGCCGGCATGGCCCTGGCCGGCATGGAGGTGGTGAACGAACTCGGTGCCGTTGAGCTGCTCGGCGTGCCCACGCTCTCGGCGGGGATTCTGCTGCGCTGGCAGCAGCAGGGAAACCCCCATGGGGCAGTGGCCCTAGCCCTCGTGGCTCTGGTGATCGTGGCGCTGCTGGTGGCCGCGGAGCGCAAGCTGCGCGAGCGCAGCCGCTGCTGGAACCTAGGCAACGACAGCAGTGAGCTTGAGCGCTGGAACCTGCAGGGCTGGAGGTTGGTGGCGGCCTGGATGGTGACCCTGCTGCCGCCGCTGCTCACCCTCGGCCTGCCCGTGATGTGGGCAGCGCTGAGTTGGGATCAACTGCAGGCGGAACCCATCGGCGAGCTCGCCAGCCTCAGCGGCCGCAGTTTTGCCCTGGCGTTGGCCGCCTCCGGCATCACAGTGGCCGCAGGCCTGCTGCTGGCCATGGCCAAACGCTGGATCCCCAATCAGATGATCCAGCAGCTCAGCTTTCTGGCCGGCCTGGGCTACGCGATCCCCGGCACAGTGATCGCCCTGGCCCTGATGTTGATCGGTGGCCCTGCGGGGCTGGCCCCGATGTTGCTGCTGATCTGGGGCTACACCGATCGCTTCCTGGCGGTGGCCAAAGGGGGCCTCGACGCCGCCTTTGAGCGCATTCCCCCCAGCATGGATGAAGCGGCCACCAGCCTCGGCTGCTCCTGGGTGTCCGTGCTGCGCCGCATTCACCTGCCTCTGCTGCGCTCACCACTGGTGGTGGGCACCCTGCTGGTGTTCGTGGACACCGTGAAGGAACTGCCAATCACCTTCTCGCTGAGGCCCTTTGATTTCGACACCCTGGCGGTGCGGGTATTTCAGTACGCCAGCGATGAACGGGTAGGGGCGGCGCTGGTGCCGGCCCTGCTGATCCTGATCCTGGGGCTGGCCGCCTCGCTAGCCCTGATTCCCAACCTCGAACGCATCGAGGTGGAACCCCGCAACTGAAGCGAGCCCGAGCCGGGATCAGTCGGCAGGCTCACCATCCTCATTGCTGGCCATGGACCTGTGCAGCCGGCCCTCCAGCAATTTTTTGCCAGGCCCGGCCACGGCCTCTCCCACCAGGATCGCCGTGCCGATCATCAGCAGCGCCCTGGCGGCCATGGTGATCATGTGCAGGGCGGTCTCCTGGGCGGCGGAGTGGCGCAGATCGTCGAGATGGAAATGGGAGCGGGCCATGGGAAAGGCTGCGACTACCTCCGTCGTAGTCACCCCATGGGCCCACCCCATGCCCTGGCTCAGATCTGCAGCTCTGTTCAGCAGGACACCGCCAATGGCCCTGATGCCGCTGCAGCGCTTCAGCAAATCCGCGAAATATCCAGCGCCCTCGGCCCAGGCCGTTGAAGCTCATGCTTCCGTCCCCGAGTCGTCATGGGCCAGACCACTCCAGCCGCGGTGTGCCAGCAAACCCTCAACGCCTTCCTCCAGAAGCATGCCGTGGATCCGCGGCACTTCATGGACGTGCTGGCGCGGGTGCGCCAGCAGAGTGGCCTGAACACCCGCGAGACAACCGAGCTGTTGCTCAACCTGGAGGATTCAGCGGCCGCCATGGTGTTCAGGAGCCGCTGAGAACGGGCCGCTACTTGCCGTAGTTCTCCAGCTGATTGAGACCTTCCCGCAGCCATTGCTGGCCGCCCTCGATCAGGCGCTGTTGATCGCCCTTGAACTGGCAGCTGGCCGTGCGGTATTGCACTGTCTTGCTAAAGGGCACGTACCAGACGGCATCGAGCTTGCAGAAGTTGCGTCCCTTTTTCGCCGGTAGGTCCTGCAACAGCTCACCGCTGAGGCAGCGATACCCTGCGCGGTCCTTGCCCTCTCTCAGGCATATACCCAGCTTGCGCACGAAGACCGCCTCACCCTGGTTCTTGAAGGTCTGGTTGGCGAACCCCGCGAAGGACACCGGGTCGTAACTGAAGGGAGCGGCCTGGGCACGGCCAGCCAGCAGTCCGAGGATCAACAGAACAGGCAGACGACAGCTCGCCACAGGTGCATGGCTAAAGACAGGCACCATCATGACCGCAACGCATGCGGGCCTCCTCACTCTTGCCACTGGGAGTTCCCGACACACCCCGGGCAGCGTTGACACTGCGTCAGCCATGGATTGCAGCCCTGATGGAAGCCAGAACCGAGGTGAGCAGAGAGACATTGACGATCACAATCACGGCGGCGCACAACCAGCTGATGCCCTGCAGCCAGATGGGTGCTCGCAACGCTCCCATCAAGCCACTCCTGGAGCAGAACTGCACGAGAGGGATCACCGCAAACGGGAGCTGCAGGCTCAATACCACCTGGCTGAGCACAAGTAGATGGGTTGTGGCCTGATCTCCCAAAAACATCACAGTGGCCATCGCTGGGATCAGGGCCACCGCGCGGGTGATCAGCCGGCGCTGCCAATCGGGCAAGCGCAGGTTGAGGAAGCCCTCCATCACCACCTGCCCTGCCATGGTGGCCGTCACGGTGGAACTCTGGCCCGCAGCCAATAACGCAACAGCGAACACAGTCCCCGCCAGGGTGGTTCCCAACAAAGGGCTCAGAAGGGTCTGAGCCTGGCGTAAATCCTCAACGGGTTGCGCGATAACGCCGTGGAAGGCTCCGGACGCAAGGATCAAGATGGCAGCGTTCACCAGAAAGGCGAATAACAACGCCACCACCGAATCCAAGCTGGCCAGCCGCAGGAGCAACGGCTTGGTGGGCGGATAATCCGGCCAACGGCGGGTGTTGACCAGTGCCGAGTGCAAATAGAGGTTGTGGGGCATCACCGTGGCGCCGAGGATGCCTGCGGCGATGTAGAGCTGCTGCCCATCACGCAGCACTGAAGGCTGCGGCAGAAAGCCCGCAGCCACCTGCAGCCAATTGGGTTTCAGCAGCAGCAGTTCCCAGGCAAAGCAAGCCCCCACCAGTGCCACTAGGGCGATGATCAAAGCCTCCAGGCGACGGACACCAAAGCGCTGCAGGGCCAGCAGCAGCAGCGTGTCAGCGGCGGTGAGGGCCACACCCCAGGGCAAGGGCAAGCCAAACAGCAGCTCCAAAGCAATGGCGCTACCCACCAATTCCGCCAGATCACAGGCGACGATCGCCACCTCGGCCAGCAGCCAAAGCGGGATCCGCCAGGCCTCTGGCAACAGGCGGCGGCAGGCCTGGGCGAGATCCCAGCCCGTGGCGATGCCCAACCTGCAGCTGAGTGACTGCAGCACCATGGCCATCCCACTGGAAACGGCAACCACCCACAAGAGGCCATAGCCGTAGCGCGACCCGGCCGCCAGATCCGTGGCCCAGTTGCCTGGGTCCATGTAGCCCACGGCCACCAGGTAGGCCGGGCCAAACATCCGTAGACCAACCGACCAGCTGAGCTGATCACCGTTGCGCTCCAGCGGAACGTTCTGCTGATTGCGGCCGCTCATCGATACAGATCCCGCCCTGTCTGCAGCACTGCCTTGAGCCTCTCTAGCTGTGTTTTCTCACCAGGTCATTCAGTAGCGCGCAACAGTCCGAGCTGCTGAATGGGGGTGCGGCCAGCCAGGGCCATATGACACC
>CALJTZ010000053.1 GCA_937975655.1 uncultured Synechococcus sp.
GGATCTGGTTGTGTTCCTGGTGCTGGTGTTGGTGGCCACCCTGGTGGGTGGGTTGGTGCCCAAGGCCTGGGTGCTGCATCGGCCCGAGGCCTCGGCCCTCAAACTCGCCCCCCTGTTGGAAGCCCTCAGCCGCACCTTGGCCCCCCTGCTGGCGGTGCTCGAGCGGTTGGGGGATGGCCTGCTGCGGCTGCTGGGCTTGCCGCGCAACTGGGATGAGCTGGTGCCGGCCATCTCCGCCGGTGAGCTGGAGAGCCTGATCGAGTCCGACAGCGTCACCGGGTTGATGCCCGATGAGCGCAACATCCTTGAAGGGCTGTTTTCACTGCGCGATACCCAGGTGCGCGAGGTGATGGTGCCCCGCTCCGGGATGGTGACCCTGCCGCTGGATGTGCGCTTCGCCGAGCTGATGGAGGCAGTGCACACCACCCATCACGCCCGCTTCCCGGTGATTGGCAGCTCCCTGGACGACATTCGCGGCCTGCTCGACCTGCGCCGCTTGGCCGAGCCCATCGCCCGCGGCTTGCTGCAGAGCGATTCGCCCCTGGCTCCCTATGTGACCCCCGTCACCAAGGTGCAGGAAATCACCCCCCTGGCCGAGCTGCTGCCGGTGATCCGCAGCGGCCAGCCCCTGCTGGTGGTGGTGGATGAACACGGCGGCACCGAGGGTCTGGTCACCGTTGCCGACCTCAACAGCGAGATCGTGGGCGAGGAGGAGGATCCCCAGAACCCTGAGGACGACCTCCAGCAACTCCAGGAGGACCGTTGGCTGGTGGCCGGGGATCTGGAGATTTTCGAGCTCAATCGCCAGCTCGGGCTGCAGCTCCCCGAGGCCGATGGGCACCACACCCTGGCCGGTTTCCTGTTGGAGCGGCTGCAGCACATCCCTGCCCCTGGCGAGATGCTGCGCTGGAAGGGCCATCAGTTTGTGATCACGGCGATGGATGGCCCCCGCATCGACCGGGTTCAGATCACGCGCCGGGGCTCCGAAGAGGCCACCTGATCGTCGATAATCGCAGCGCCGTGATCGCAACGCCATGAAGCCTGTCCGCGTTGGTGTGATCGGAATCGGCAACATGGGTTGGCACCACGCCCGGGTGCTGAGCTTGCTGCGGGACGCCGAGCTGGTGGGCGTGGCGGACCCGGATTCCAAGCGCGGCCAGCTGGCGGTGGAGCAGTTCGGCTGCCGCTGGTTCCCCACCTATGAGGAGATGCTTCCGGAGGTGGAGGCGGTGTGCATCGCGGTGCCCACCCTGCTGCACCACCGGGTGGGGATGGCCTGTTTCAGCGCCGGCGTGCACGTGCTGATCGAAAAGCCGATCGCCGCCAGCCAGGAGGAGGCCGCCGATCTGATCAAGGCCGCTGACGCGGCGGGGCGCCTGTTGCAGGTGGGCCACATCGAGCGCTTCAACCCCGCCTTCCGCGAGCTGGTGAAGGTGGTGGCCAATGAGGAGGTGGTGGTGCTCGAGGCGCGGCGCCACAGCCCCAATCCCGACCGAGCCAATGACGTGTCGGTTGTGCTGGATCTGATGATCCACGACATCGACCTGGTGCTGGAACTGGCCGGTGCCCCCGTGGTGCGGCTGGCCGCCGCCGGCGGCCGCAGCGCCGAGGGCCCGATCGACTACGTGAACGCCACGCTGGGCTTTGCCAACGGTGTGGTGGCCAGCCTCACCGCCAGCAAGATGGCCCACCGCAAGATCCGCAGCCTCAGTGCCCATTGCCGCAGCGCTCTGGTGGAAACCGATTTCCTCAACCGCAGCTTGCAGATTCACCGCCGCACCAACCAGTCCGTCAGCGCCGATCACGGCGACCTGCTCTACCGCAACGATGGCTTCATCGAGGAAGTGAGCACCTCGCCGGTGGATCCGCTGGTGGCCGAGCTGGAGC
>CALJTZ010000054.1 GCA_937975655.1 uncultured Synechococcus sp.
CCGTTGCAGCCACGATGGATCGGGCGGCCAGGGCCGGCAAGAGCTGCAGCAGATTCGATACTGCTCTTCACCCGAGGCAATGGGAGTTCATGAAGGGGGCTTCACCAGGGCCAGGAGGGGGGCATCACGCCGTTCTGCGACGCAGACACCCAGGAGCCCGAAGTCGGTCACACCGACGCAGCCAAGAACAACACGTTGCCGGGTTGTTTGGATCAATCGTGACACCTAACCTGATGATGTGATGCCAACGCTGCCTTCGATGTCTGACGACAAGAGATCTCGCCTCAAATGGCTATGGCGCTACGCCAACCTGGATGGCGGCAACCCAGTAGCCCAGGGCAAACTCTTCACCAAGGCGAAACCAAGCAAGGATGGTTTCTACACCGTGACGGACATCAAGGGCAAGCGCGATGGCGTGAGGATCCAGGAGCTGTTACCGGCAGGCACAGGCATTCCCGGCAACGTTGACACGATCACAGGCAAGCCCTACCTGGGCGACAACAAGATCCGCCCCCAAAGCCTCACAGGGGACCGGGGTCAGCTCACCGATGGCGGCATCGTCTTTTCCTTGAAAGATGGAACTTATTCAAACCTCTTCTATCCGGATTACCTGGCGAATCCCACCCACTATGAGTTCCACACAGCACCACCCTTCCCCGCTGGGCTCACACCCCCCAATTCGCAGTCACTGCTGAATTTTGAAGCCTGGATCACCCACGTGAGCTAGGGCAGAGCTCCACAGCCATCGGCCACAGGCTTGCCGGCAAAGCGATCGGCCACCCAGGCCACATAGAGGGGCTCGGAGGCGGCAGGAGTGCTGAAGTGAGTTTGATCGCCGGGCAGCTCGTGACGGCTCACAACAGCCCCTTCTCGACAGGCAGCCTCGTAATACAACTGATGCATGATCGGCGGCACCATGGTGTCGTTGTTGCCCCAATAGATCACCACCGGCGCCATGGGTTTCAACCCAGGGGAGAGGGCTTTAATGGCCTTCACCCAGGCCAACGCCTGGCTGGGTTGGGACTTCAGCATGGCCCTGTAGTTTGTGCCATGGCTGTAGCTGAGAGTTGCACTCAGCTCGTGCATGCACTTGCGCTCCATCATCGAGTTGATCTGAACCGCAGCCTCTGGGGTGAAAAGATCGGTGAGGGTCAGGCCGGGCTGGGCTGCCGCCAAGCCCCAATAGAACATGGCGAGGTGGGAAAAGTTGAACACATTGCCGCCCATTTGAGCATTCAACGCCGCGATGGCATCCCTGGCCTGGGATTCACTGTTGAGCCCTTTGGGGATCTGCACCCCGAGATCCTGCGGGGCCATGGCCACGAAACCCAGGATCGAAATGGGCGCTACGGAGTTAGGAGCGGCAACGTAGCTGCGCAGGCCGGCGGCACCGAGGGTGGCCCCACCACCCTGGCTCCAGCCATACACCACAGCCCGTGTACTGGCCCGGGCCGGCTGGAAATCCTGCACGGCACGGATGGCATCAATCACATCACGGCCGTTGCTGTTGGGTTGGGCATACTGGTGCTGTCCAGGTCCACCCAATCCCTGGTAGTCGGTGGCCACAATCACGTAGCCCCGCCGCAGAAAGGCTTCCATCGCTGGCAAACCGAAATCGCTGTAACTGGTGCCACTGGGCAACAGGTATTGATTTAGAGGTTGGGCGGGCTGGGGCAACTGCGAGGGCCCACAGCGCTGGGCCGTGCCGGTGGTGCCATGGGCCCAAGCCACCACCGGCCGTCCTCCAGCCGGCACGGGGCCCTCGGGAACAGCCACCAAACCCGTCACCACCGTGCTGCGGCCGGCGGCATCGGAAGACACGTAGGCAATGCGCCAGGCCTTGCTCCCGGGCACCGTGCTCTCGACGGGCTCAGAGGCCAGAAGGCTGCCCAGGGGCTTGCCGCCTGGCACAAGGCGACTGGTGTGGCGGTAAAAGGGCTCCAGATACACCTGGGGCTGGGCGAGAACGGGCTGGGCCATGGTCGACAGCGCCAGCGCCAAGCCAGCTGAACACTGCAGGAACCTGAGGGCGGAAACCTGACACCGAGCCAGCGGGCGGGCCATCAACTCAAAAGACATCGCTCGCCTCCAGGCTGCCCGCGGCGATGGCCGTCAGCAACTGGCGATGGTCGTGTTCGGCCTGATTGGCATGGGTGATCGCCTGCTCGAGAACCGTGGCGGCAAAGGCTTTGCCCTTGTCCAGATGGGCCGCAAGGGCCCGGCTGTTTCCCGAGCGGGCATGGGCCTTGGCCAGGGTCCAGGCGCAGAGCTTGCCGTAGTCCTTTAGGGCATTGGCATCCAGACAGCTCACATCCACCGAAGCCTTCCAGTCGCGCAGTTGTCGGTAATAGAAGTGCTCGCCGCTGGGGTTCGTGGTCCAGCCCAGGAAGGCATCGCTGGCGGTTTGCATCAGGCGCTGCCCCTGCACCACCCGCTGCCCCTGGTGGGCAGGGGCAGCGCCCTTGAGATAGGCGGCGAGCACAGAGGGTTCCGCCTGTTTGCTCTGCAGCAGCAGCACCTCATCGGGGTCGTCACCCACCAACAGACCGATGCCGCAGCGGGTGCCCACCGATCCCACGCCCACGGCCTTGTACGCCGCATCCACAAGCCGGAAACCGGAGAGCAGGTGGCGCATCTCCGGGCGAATGCTCTGCAGATAGGAGTGGTAGGCGTGGTCCGCCCAGCTCTGCCAGCCCATCTGGCCCAGCCATTGCTGGTCCAGATGGGACAAGCGCCAGATCAGTGGGGGGTCGTGGCGGAAGCGCAGGCCCCCGGCCCCATCGGATTCACACAATTTGCGAACGCCCTGGCGGCTATTGCGGCGGCAGGCTGTCGCCGTCACGTCCCGGAGGTGGTTCTGCAGGCACCCGTCATGGCTCTCAGCCAGGAGGCGTTCGAGATCGAGCCGAGCCACCCACATCTGCAAGAGGGGCATGGCAGCGAACTCGGCCATGGCCTTGGCATAGGCCCGCAGGCTGCGGCGGCAGATCTTCTCCTGCTGGGCGCCGCTGAGGCCGAGGCTGCGGGCAGCCAGCACCAGGCTGGCGGCCAACCGCTGCACGTCCCACTCAAACGGGCCGGGGTAGGTCTCGTCGAAGTCGTTGATATCGAACAGCAGCCTGCGCTCCGGCGAGGCGTAGAAGCCGAAATTGAGCAGGTGAGCATCGCCGCAGAGCTGCACCATCAGCCCCGAATGGGGCTGGCGGGCCAGATCGGCGGCCATCACCGCCGCGGCGCCGCGAAAGAAGGCAAATGGGCTCTGGGCCATGCGGCTGTGGCGCACCGGCACCAGCCAGGGCAGGCGCTGCGCTTCCTGCCGCTGCAGCAGTGGCAACACATCGCGGGGTTCTGCGGGGCTCACAGCTGGCACAAAGGCCCTCGGGCGGCACCCACCAGACTGGCCAGAGCTGGGCGCAGGCACAACAGGGGAGCAGGGCAAGGGGCCCCACCCCTGGCCAGCTAGGCCTCGAGTTCCGCCTGAACATCGGGCCGGATCAGGCACGGCGTCAGGGGAAGACTGACGCACAACAGGGCATAACCCTGGGCGATTTGCGCATCATCTAGAAACGTTTGATCGTCCTGATTCACCTGGCCGGCGAGGATCTTGCCCACGCAGGTGGAGCAGGATCCCGAGCGACAGGAGAACGGCAGAGCCACACCTGCACGCTCAGCAGCATCGAGGATGAATTCCTCGGCATGACAGGGAAAGGAGCGCCCATCCTCCAAGGTGATGCGATGGGTCATGGACAGACGGACCGGATGGCTACGGGGCCTGTTCAATCTGACCATTGAAGGCCCCAGCTCCACGCCGCAGCACCGCTCTGCCGCAGGCCTGCAGCGCGATCGCGGCAGGGCCCAGAGAGCAGCGCGGAGCAAGCGGCAAAACTTGCACGAATTGGCTTGACAGAACCAGATCAGGGCCTGGATGGTGGGCGATTCCCGTGGAATCCGTGCTCACCAACCTCATACCCACTGTCGGGAGCGTGATCGTTCCCTTTCTGTTCAAGCTTGTGGGGGCAATCGCCCTCTGGATTGCGGGGGGCTGGCTGATCCAGCTCTCCATGCGGATCCTCCGGCGCAGCCTGGTGCACAGCAGCCTGGACACCACGGTGATCAGCTACCTGCTGAATGTGCTGGGTGCCGTGTTGCGGGTGATCCTGGTGGTGGCGATCCTGGGCTTCTTCGGGATCCAAACCGCCAGCTTCGCCGCCCTGCTGGCCGGTGCCGGCGTAGCCATTGGCGCCGCCTGGAGCGGCATGCTCGGCAATTTCGCCGCCGGTGTCTTTCTGCAAATTTTCCGCCCATTCAGCGTGGGTGATTTCATCACCGCTGGTGGGGTCACCGGAACCGTGGAAGAAATCGGCATGTTTGTGTCCTCGATCAAATCCGCCGACAATGTGCGCAACATCGTGCCAAACGGCAAACTGTTCGGCGACAACATCCAGAACTTCTCGGTCCACAAATTCCGCAGGGTGGACCTGGTCGCCCAGCTGGACAACACAGCCGACCTCCAGCAAGCCATCACACTGCTCCGAGCTGGCGTTGCCCAGGTGCCCAACCAGTACCCGGACATGGCCGCTGATGTGGAGATCCTGGAGTTCACTGAGCGCGGTCCCAAGCTCGCCGTTCGCCCCTACACCCACACTGCCAATTACTGGCAGGTTTACTTCGACACCAACCGCATGATTGCGGATGTGCTGGGTAGCAATGGCTTCCCGGTTCCCAGCATCCCCGTGGCCGTGACTCCAGCTGGCGACACCGCGATTCCCAAGGCAGTCCTCGATCGCGCCGCCTGATTGCCTCAGAAGTGCCGAACGACCCACCAACCGTTCGGTACTAACCCATGGTCGAGTTGCCCACAGCCCTGCCCTTCGGGACGGACCTGTCGGCGCCCGTCTGCCCAACTTCGGCTGGACAACGGGTAGGGGGGTGGTGCGCTGCCCCCCTCACTCCGAGCGCCATCGCCCCCCATGCGCCGCAGATGAGCGGCTCACTGGGGTGGTGCCAGAAGCGCGTGATGGGATGGACCTTGCGTCGTCATGTCTCTGGAATGAACGCGATTCCGGTTACCACCACCTGCTACGCCGATCGCATCGCTGTTCTCCAGCAGATGCTGAACAGCTATCTCGAGCAGTCGAGCAGCAGCGAGTGCACACCTGAATTTCTCGACCTCCTGGAAGACCAGATCCAACCGATCTACGCCGCCATCTGGGCCATGCATGCCGAAACCGAGCACGACTGATCGGGCATCACCACGGGCAGCTTGTGGCCGATCGCCCCAGATGCAGCTAGAGATGGACTACCGCCGAGGTCAGGTGACGGTCATCAGCGCCTGACTGATCCAAGCCGGCGGCAATGGGCACCTGCAACGGCTGCACCATTCCTCACACCCCCCGCCCCGGCTAGCCGGGGCTTTTGTGTAGAGGGCCACAAGCATGCACTCAGTCCTCAGCCTTACTGACGATATCGAACTCGTAGGCACCGCGCTGCTTGAGGTAGCCCTCAATCGCATCAACAACCACGCGACCAAAAGGCCTGTCCTCCATCAGGCTCAGCATCTTCAAAGCCCGATGGGTTTCGTCTTTGACCTGAACGGTCAGTCTCCGCATACATGTAACTCCCTCAAATTGATCCTACGGATCAAGGCGCCATTTGGACGGCCACTGCTGTAGCAGCAAAGCAGAAGAGCAGCTAGCCGCGTCATCACTTCGATGGGCTCTCTGCTGCGATTGTCCACACAGAAGAATGCTTCTTCTTCAAAAGCTGGATTAGGGGAGATGAACATGCAGTTGACTACTGAGAGCCCATCAAAGACAACCTCCGCAGATGGCGCAGCCTGATACCGCGGTGATGCCGCAGCCTCGCCTCAAGCCAGGACTGGCGCGGGCCCCGTGGCACAGGCTGATGGCACCACCCGAGGGAGCCCCATGGAGAACACCAACTGGGAGATCGGCATCAACGCCGACACCCTGGACGACCTGCTGGCCGGCCAGACGGCGTCCATGACCCTCTGGTTCCTGGCGGGTTACCTCAAGGGCCTCAGCGATGGGGGTGATCTCCAGGCCGGCGACCAGCGGATGACCCTCGAACCCGATGGCGACGGCAGCTGGCGGCTGCGCTCCACAGCCGTGGCGCGGCAGGAGGAGTTGCGATGAGAAGCTGAAGCACGTCCCAGTGATCGGCCCATGGCCCTGTCGAGCGAAGCGCTGCTCCACGCCCTCCAGTGGCGCTACGCCACCAAAGGGTTCGACCCGGCCCAGCAGATCCCCGCCGCCACCTGGGCCAGCCTGGAGGAATGCCTGCGCTTAACCGCCTCCTCCTACGGCCTGCAACCCTGGAAATTCCTGGTGATCACCGATCCCGCCATCCGGGCGGAGCTGCGGCCCCACTCCTGGAACCAGTCGCAGATCACTGACTGCTCCCATCTGGTGGTGATGCTGAACAAGCGCAGCATCACCCCGAGCGATGCCGATCGGCTGATCCAGGCCACAGTCACGGCCAGAGGGTTGGAGAGCAGCGCCCTCGATGGCTACCGCAAAATGATCCAGGCAGACCTGATCGATGGCCCCCGCAGCCAGGCCATCGCCAAGTGGGCCTCCAATCAGGTGTACATCGCCCTGGGCAACCTGATAACCGCCGCCGCCCTGCTGGAGGTGGACACCTGCCCCCTTGAGGGCTTTGCCCCGGCTGAATACGACAGAATCCTTGGGCTGGAGAACACCCCGTACCAGAGCTGTGTGGTGTGTGCGTGCGGCTATCGCAGCAGCGATGACAAATACGCCAGCCTCGCCAAAGTGCGTTACGCCAGCTCCGATCTGATTGAGCACCGCTGATGACGCGCCCCGCGCTGACCGTGAAGCTCCAGATCGCCGCGGCCTTCTTCCTGCCGCTGCTGGCCCTGGGCCTCTGGCTGAACTCGAAGGGCTTCTGGTAACAGCGATGCAAGCCCTCCGAAGCGCGCGGCACCTGGCCTGGGGCTTGGGGCTGCTGGCCTGGTTGCTGAGCGGCTGCAGCAGCACCAGCAATCGGGACGTCCTACGGGGGCGGATCTTTCTGGCGATCGGGGCCTCCTACAGCGATCGACTCAGCTCCACGGTGATCGAGGAGCGCATCAGCCAGGCCAACCAGCTGATCAAGAGTTTCCAGGCCCTCCACCCGGAGGTGGAGGCGGAGATCAATGTGTTCAGCGAAGGCGACCTGCAGCAAGCCATTGCCAGGCGCAATGCCACGGGGCTGGCACCCGATCTGATCTTTCTCGATGGCATGACCGCCCACAGCCTGGCCCTGGCGGGCATGGTGCGGCCCATGCGGTTTCCCCAGAGCACAACCGATGAGCTTGAGCCCGCCAGCTTCGATCGGCTGCGCCTGAGCGACGGCTCTGTCGCCGGTTTACCACTGCTGCTGGAGCCGCAGATCGCCTGCTTCAACCGGGCACGCCTGGCCAAGAGTCCGAGCAGCCTGCAGGGCCTACTGGAACTGGCTGAAACCGGCATCGAGATTGGCTTCTCCCTGGAATCCGCTGGCCTCTACTGGACGGCCGGCCCTCTCGGGGCCGCGCCGGCCCTGAAGGCCCTGGCCCTGGGCCAGCCCATCACCCCACCGCAACACCGGCAGATTCGCTACTGGCTGAAGTGGATCCAAACCGCCCATCTGCTGCAGCACATCAACTACTACGGGCCAGAAGAAGACCTGTTGCAGGGCCTGATGAAGGGCCGGCTCGATTGGATTCCCTGTCACAGCAACAGCCTGGTGCGCCTACGCCAGGCATTGGGCAAACGGCTGGCCGTGGCTGCACTACCGGGAGACTTTGCTGGCCCCGCCACGCCCATCACCCGGGAGCGGGTGTGGGCCTTTGGCGTGAACTCCAGTCCCAACCAGCGCCGCATTGCTGAGGCCTTCGCCACGTTCACCGTGAACCCGCTGATTCAACGCAGCATCACCATCGCCATCCAAAACCAGCTGCCGGTGAATCGCCACGTGCCACCTCCCGTGGCCAGCTCCGCCGTGCTGGAGGCCATGGTGGCGTCCGAACAGCAGGGCCAAGCTAGCGAAGAGATCGTGCAGCTGGTGCCACCCCTGGATCAACGGCGACGGCTACTCGCACAGTTGATGATGCGACTGGTGTTCGGGGAAATCAGCCCGGATCAAGCCACCGATGCACTGATCAAGCAACTCGGCAATAGGGCAGGGAGATGATTCAGCTCGTTGATCAGATCGTGGGCTGGCTGGGCTATCTGCAGCGCCCGAACGTGGTGCTGCAGCTGCTGGTGGTGCTGCTCCCGACCATCGCGGGATGGCAACTGCATCGCCTGCGTCCCCTGAACCAGCGATGGACGCGGTGGATACCGCTGGTGATCGGCCTGGTTGTGGCCACGGGCATCGGCAGCCTGGCAGCCATGGGCCAACCCTCCGGGCTGGCCTTGGTGCTGTCGATCTTGCTGCTGGGTTGGCTGGGGCTCAATCTGCTGCACGGGCCCCTGGAACGGGTGATCGCCCCCGCCAGCCTCCACCTGCTGGAAACGCGCCTACTCAAACCGGCCTATGTGCTGATGGCAGGGCTAGTGCTGCTCAACCTGGTGGACAACGTGCAAGACCTGGCCGTGATTCGGCTGGGCGAGTGGTTTTCCACGCCCGTAAACCTGGGCAATCTGTTTGAAGCGGCCCTGTTTGTGTATCTGCTGGTGATCGGCTCAAGCCCGCCCGCCCAGGGACTGGCCTGGCTGGCCCAGGAGGCCCTGGGCATGAGTGATGGCAGCCGGCGCGCCCTGGCTCTGATGATCCGCTATGTGGTGGTGGGGATCGGCATCCTCTGGGCCCTGGATCACGTGGGCTTCAACCCCACGGCCATCCTCGCCATCGCCGGGGGCCTCTCGGTGGGCCTGGGATTCGGCATCAAGGAAGTGTTTTCCAACTTCGTGAGTGGCCTGTGGCTGCTGTTCGAGGGATCGGTGCGGCCCGGGGAGGTGCTGTTCATCGATGGCGACCCCTGCGAAGTGCGCAGCCTGGGCCTGCGGGCGGCGCTGCTCTGGCGCGACCGGGACAACGCCGAGCTGGTGATCCCCAACCAGACCTTTTTCACCATGACCACCACCACCTACACGGGCAGCGATCGCATGCGCCGCAGCCAGGTGTTGGTGGGGGCCGCCTATCGCCACAGCCCCGAAGCGGTGCTGGCCCTGCTGGAAGCCACAGCCCGCAGCACTCCGCGGGTGTTGCAGCACCCTGCCCCCAAAGCGCTGATGCTCCGTTATGACGACTCCAGCATCCAGTACGCCCTGCGCTTCTGGATTGAAAACCCGATGGACAACGTGGGCATCTGCAGCGATGTGAACCGCGCCGTCTGGCAGGCGTTTGAGGAGGCCGGCATCGAGATTCCCTTCCCCCAACGGGTGATCCACCAGGCCTGAAGCCACGGCGGCTTAGCAGCAGCTGGCGGGGGCTCCACCGCTGGCTTCGGAGCCGCGAGCCGCATCGAAGGGGATGCTGCTGCCGCAGCCCTCGAACAGGCCGTAGTGGTGATCCCACGAGCCGATGGCCTCGACATGGGGCGCGAAGCGGCTCTCCAGCAACATCCGATAGGTATTGCCGCACACCGGGAACATCCGGCCCGCCTCGATCGCGTGGTGCTTATCGAAGGGCAGCAACGTGGGGAACTCGGGGATGGTGCCCCGATAGATCACCGCCTGGCCGTGGTCCTCACAGGCATCTTCCAACGCGGAGATGTTGAACAGGCGATAGGTGGCAGAGAAGAAGCGGGCTTCCCCCACCAGCGGCGCCAGGGCCGGTTCGGTGATGGCCAGCGGCCGATCACTCACCAGCCGCGGATCGGCGAAGCCGGCGGCCCGAGCCAGGCGCAGGAAATCGTTCCAGTAGAGGGCGCCGCCGAGGCATTCGCCGTAGAGCACCGGATGGCGACGCACCGCCTCCGGCAGGCGCCGATCGGCATAGACATCGGAGAAATAGAACTCCCCGCCTGGCTTGAGCAGACGCTGCACCCCCCGCAGCACCGCCGGCTTGTCGGTGGAGAGATTGAGCACGCAGTTGCTCACGATCACATCGAAGCTGCCGGGCTCCAAGTCCAGCTGCTCCAGGCACTCGATCCTGCCCTCCAAAAAACGCACGTTGGCGGTGCCGAACTGCTCGGCGTGGAAGGC
>CALJTZ010000055.1 GCA_937975655.1 uncultured Synechococcus sp.
GGTGCACTCCTGCGTGGATCCCATGGCTGCGCCCACCTGGCCCACCACCTCCTGCAGCAGAGCGCGGATCAGGGAGGTCTTGCCGGCGGAGCCGGTGCCGAACACCACCAACACCAGATCGCCGCGCTGCAGTTCGGCCGCCACCCGGGCCCGTTCCTGCTGGAGGGCCTCGCGCTGCACGTCGTCGCGGATGCGGCTGAGCAACTGGTCGATGGCCTCGAGGTTCTGAAGGGCTGCTTCCTGGCGATTACCGGGGGGCGGCTGTAAGGCCCCAGGAGTGCCACTGCCGGATGGGCGGCCGCGCCGCAGATCCACCAGCCATGGCCAGGCCAGCCGGCCCAGCACCAGGGCCCCACCGCCGAACAGCAACAGGGCCGCAGGCCCCACCAGCCAGCCCGGCAGCAGGTAGCTCATCTGCCAGAGCAGGTTGTTCACGGCCTGCAGCACGGCGGTGATGGCCACCAGCACCACCAGCCCTACTCCCAGCCAGATCCAGAGGCGCGGCGGCAGTTTCACGGGGTGGCGGTGCAGGGCACGGAGGGGTTGGCGTGTTGGGCCGGGCTGCGGCCAGCAGGGTCACAGCTTGGCGCTGGGCTGCAGGCTGCCGCCACCGGCCGAGCGGATGATGTCGCTCCACAGGCCGGCCGCCAAGGCACTGCTGCTGCCGGTGGGTCGGTTGTCGTCGTTCCCCAGCCAGATGCCGATCACCCAATGGCGCTGGGGTTCATAGCCCACGAACAGCAGATCGCGGCCTTCGTTGGTGGTGCCTGTCTTGCCCCCTTCCATCCCCCCGATCGAGGCCGCTGTGCCGGTGCCGCCGCGCACCACCCCGCGTAACAGGCCCTGCATCTGCTGGGCGGTGGTCTTGCTGATCACCTGCCGGCCAGGCTGGATCGGCCGCCGGCCTGCCCCCTGGCGGCTGCGGCAGCGGTCGCTCTCGAGCTGGCCACAGGTTTCCGCATCCGTGAGCTTGCGCACGGTGCTGGGGGGGTGCCAGAGGCCGTTGTTGGCCACCGCGGCATAGGCGCCGGTGAGTTCGAGCAAGCGCACCTCGCTCTGGCCCAGAGCCAGGCCCGGCACCGGCACGAGGGGGGTGGTGATGCCCAGATCCCGGGCCTTCTGCACCACCTGATCGAGGCCCACGCGCCGGGCCGTTCGCAGGGCTGCGGTGTTGCTGGAGCTGGCAAAGGCGGAGGCGATGCTCAGACTGCCGCCGCAGCCACTGCTGAACACCTGCCCCCCCCACTCCAAGGGACCGCAGCCCACCGCGTCGCTGGGCTTGATGCCCTTCTCCAGGGCAGCCAGATAGGGGAAGAGCTTGAACGTGCTGCCCGGTTGGCGCAGGGCCATGCTGGCCCGGTTGAACTGGCTGCGGTTGTAGTCGCGGCCGCCGGCAATGGCCAGCACCCCGCCACTGCGGCTATCCAGCACCACCACCGCCCCCTCACGTACCGATCCGGCCGTGCCGGCCAGCAGTTGCCGCAGCCGCCGTTCCACCACCTCCTGCAGCAGCGGATCCAGGTGGGTTTCCACAAGAAAGTTGCCCTCGGCTGCCACATCGGCACCGAGCAGGCCATCCAGATCCCGCCGCACTTGATCGGTGTAGAACGGCGCCGGCCGGCGCCGGCCTGATGATCCGCCACTACAGGCCTGGGGCGAGAGGGCGATGGGCTGGCGTCGTGCGCGACGTGCGGCGTCGTGGCTGATCTTGCCCGTATCCGCCATCTTCAGCAGCACCGTGTTGCGGGCGTCGAGGGCGCCCTGGGGGTTGCTGCAGGGGTCGTAGCCGTTGGGGGAGGGCAGCAGCCCCACCAGCAGGGCCGCTTCCTCCAGGTTGAGCTGCGAGGCCGGCTTGCCGAAATAGCTGCGGGCGGCATCCTCAAATCCCCAGCCCACCCCTAGGTACACCCGGTTGAGGTAACTGAGCAGCAGGTCGTGCTTGCTGAACCGAGCTTCCAGTTGCAGGGCGACCAGCAGCTCGCGCCATTTCCGCACCAGGGTTTCTCCCTGCCCAACCTGCTCGGGGTAGAGGCTGCGGGCCAGCTGCTGGGTGAGGGTGCTTCCGCCCTCCAGCACCCGGCCCCCGAGCAGGTTGGTGGCCAGGGCACGGCCCGTGCCGATGGGATCCACGCCGGGATGCCACCAGAAGCGGCTGTCCTCACTGGCGAGTAGGGCATCCACCAGCACGGCCGGGTAGCTGTTGAGGGTTCTGTGCTCGCGATGCTGGCTCGATTCGGCGGCATCCAACGGCTTGTTGTTGCCGTCGTAGAGGGCCAGAGGGCCGCGCACGCTGGTGAGATCGCCTCGCAGGGGATGTTGCAGCAAGGACAGGCCGAGGCTGAGCACGCCGCCAGCCGCCACAGCCGCCAGCCCAATCGCCCCAGCTCTGGCGAGGGCCCGACGCTGCCGATGGCCTGGTTGGTGGAACACCAACCACGGCAACTCCGCCGCGCTGCCCGGTCCAAACCCAACCCGGTCCCCATCGGCCAGCAGCAGCTCGTGCACCTGCCGTCCGCGCCACCACAGACCGTTGGTGGAGCCACGGTCTCGCAGCAACCAGTGGCGACCCTGTCGTTCGAGCACGGCGTGCTGCTTGCTCACGGCGCTGTGGGGCAGCGCCAACTCACAACCTGGATCCCGGCCGATGCGGTAGGCACCTGGCAAGAGGGGAATGTGCTGGCTGGCCAGGCCAGGCTGCTGCAGCTCCAGCCAGGCCTCCCCAGGCGTTAGCAGGGCGCGCAGGCCCTCAACGAAGCGGCTGGCCATGGCGCCTCAGCAGGTCGATGGCCAGGCAGGCCACCGCCAGGTTGATGGCCACATCTGCTCCGTTGAAGATCGGGAAGGAGAAGGGCACGAATTCCAGGAAGTCCACCACGGTGCCTAGGCGCCAGCGATCGATGCCGTTTCCGATGGCCCCCCCGAGCAACAGGCCGGTTCCCAGCCATTGCCAGAGCCGTAGCGGAGGGCTGGTTTGGATCCACACCCCCAGGCCCAGCGCCACCAGCACACTCACCAGTGCGAGCAGGGTGGTGCTGCCCCGCAGCATGCTGAAGGCAGCGCCGCTGTTGAACACCAACTGCATGCGCACCAGCCCTGGCAGCAGAGGCGCCCAGCCACGGCCGGAGAGGTGCTCCAGGGCCCAGGCTTTGCTGAGTTGATCAACCAGAACCACTGCCGCGGCCGTGGTGAAGGCGGCCAGGCGCCCACGGCCCGCGGCACCCAGGAGCCGCACCATCACGACTCCACCAGCAGCAGGCGCCGCAGGGGCAGGGCCAGCACGGCCACGGCGCAGCACAGCAGCAGCTGGGGAATGATCGGCCCAAGGCTGTAGCTCAGCAGCAACTGCGGCAGGCCACTGCCCCAGCGGCCCGCGAGGGCCCCCAGCAGCAGGTTGGCAATGCCACACAGCTGCAGCACCGCCAGGCCGATGATCGCTGCCCCCGCCAGGCTGAGCAGGTTGTCCATGCCCTGCTGCTTGCCCAGCCTGCCGGTGAGCCAGGCGGCGGGCAGGAAGCCGGCCAGGTACCCAAAACCTGGATCCAACAGATAAGCCAGGCCACCACCGGAGTGGAACACCGGCAGTTGAAACAGGCCCAGGCTGATGTACGCCACACCCGCCAGCATCGCTGCCCTCGGCCCACACACCAGGGCCGTGAGCAACAGGGCCGGCACCTGCAGGGTGATGGGCAAGGGGATCAGCTGGAGGCCTGTTGCAGCAATGCCAGGCCAGGCCGCCTGGACCAGGCCGCCGGTGACGATCAGCAGCAGGCCTGCAATGGCACCGCTCCAGTTGGCTAGCGCGCGCACGATGGGCCGGAGGTTGCGCCCATCCTGCAGGAGAGTGGGCCCTGTGCAACCCCGTTGTCAGCACCCATCCCATGCCGAACCCTGACGCCTCGCCGGAGCCCGCCGCCCAGGTCCTGGCCATCGGGATGGCCGTGCGGCTGGTCCAGGCTCCCTCGTTTCTGAAAACCGCCGATCCCATGCCGATGCTGCGACCGCCGGACCTGGTGGACACCACGGAGGCGGGCTGTTGGGCGGCCTCATTCGACAGCAGCAAGATTTCGTTTCTGCCCGAGGCGGTGATCACGCCGCGAGCCGAAGCCGAGATC
>CALJTZ010000056.1 GCA_937975655.1 uncultured Synechococcus sp.
TCTTTCCCTACACGACGCTCTTCCGATCTGGCAAGCCCAAAGGCTCCATTCGCCTCCGCGGCTTCTACGCCAAGACCGATCCGCGCAAAGCCGAAGACAAGGGCGCAAAAGGCGAGCCCACCAAGGCCCTCGTCGAGTCCTGGGTCGCCGACAAGCGCGGCGTCTACGTCGTCGTCAACAACGGCGGCGACAAAGACGCCGACATCACCGAGTGCATCGCCCTGTTCTGCGAGTGGGATGACAAGCCAAAGGAGTGGCAGGTGAACGCCTGGAAGGAACTTGGCCTGCCCGAGCCCACCATCCAGGTCGACACCGGTGGTAAGTCGATCCACTCCTATTGGATTCTCTCCTCCCCGGTGCCGTCCGTCCGCTGGCGCACCACCATGCAGCGTCTGCTCGACTACGCCGGTGCTGACCGCTCCCTGAAGAACCCCTCCAGGGTGATGCGCCTTCCTGGCTGCCCACACCCGGAGACCGGCGAGCAGGCGCAGATCATCCATCAGTCGGACAGCCGGCCCGACATCGACGACTTCGACCGCCACCTGCCAGAACCTCAGCGCGAAGGCCATCACCGCGCTGCTCGCACCTTCACCGACTACGAAGCCCAGGGTCTCGACGAGATTCGCAATGCTCTGGCCGTAGTGCCGCCACGGGTGCCTGGCAGTGGCACCTACGACATCTACCGCAACATCCTTTGGGGCCTGATCAAGGCCGTTGAAGAGGCCGGCGGCTCCGCCGATACCGCCATCAGCCTGATGCAGGCGCACAGCCCTCAATGGAAGGGCATCGAGCAGGTCGCTCGATCCGGCGGCGCCGAAATCACCGCTGGCACCTTCTGGTACTGGGCCAAGCAGCACGGCTACCGCCCACCGGTGCGCGTGCGGCCGGGCCCGCCAGAACTGCGCAACTTGCCTCCCAGATCCGGGGGGCAACCTGAGCCTGGGCCTGCCCAGATCGCCGGCACAGAGCCGGATCTCGATGAATCAGACGACGATCCAGGGCCTGCATCTTCCCTCCCATTTCGCCCCCTTGGTTTTGATCACGGCATCTTCTACTACCTGCCGGCAGCCGCCTGTCAGGTTGTCGCACTCACCGCCGCCCAGCACAACAAATCCCACTTCCTGACTCTCGCCGACCTCGAGTGGTGGGTCGGCGGCTTTGGCGACAAAAACGGTCGCGTCGACTGGGATTCGGCCGTCAATGCCATCCTCGGCACCTGCATCAGCCAGGGCGTCTACGACCCCTCTCGCGTGCGCGGCCGCGGTGCCTGGGCCGATTCCAATCGAGTGATCTTGCACCTCGGCAACCGCCTGGTGATCAACGGCCGCTCGCACCCCATCACCAAGCTGCCCCGAGACTTCTCGAGCCTGTACTTCTACGAGAACGCCAAGGCGATCGACGGGCCCGGCAGCGACGCGCTCTCTGACGACGTGGCCTTGAAGATCCGCAACATCGCTGAACGGTTCCGCTGGGAGACCCCCGCATCGGCCAACCTGCTGCTCGGCTGGATCGTCCTTGCCCCCGTCTGCGGGGCTTTGAACTGGCGGCCGCACATCTGGGTCACCGGTGGCGCCGGGACCGGCAAGACGACTATTCTCCGCGACTTCATGAAGCCCCTGTTGGGTGGCATGTTCGAAGCCGCCACCGGCGGCACCACCGAGGCCGGCTTGCGCGGTCAGCTCCGCTCAGATGCCATTCCGGTGGTCTTCGATGAGCTCGAACAGAACGAGCAGAAGGACAAGCAGATCGTCCAGAACATCCTTGCCCTGGCCCGGATCGCCTCATCTGAGGGCGGCAAGATTTACAAAGGCACCACCAACGGCGGCTCGAACACGTTCGAGATCCGCTCGATGTTCTGCGTCTCGTCGATCAACGTCGCCCTCATCCAGCGAGCTGACCTGGATCGCTTTTGTGTGCTGAGCCTGCGAAAGGATCCAATGGACAAGAACGACTGGGTCGAGTTCGAGCAGCAGATCATCGAGTCCTGCACCGAGGAGAATGGCCGCCGCCTGGTGGCCCGCACTCTCCAGCAGATCCCCGCCATCCGCAAGAACGCTCGCACCCTTGCCACGGCCCTCTCGAAGCGCTTTGGGCAGCGTTTCGGTGATCAGTACGGCACCCTGCTGGCCGGCGCCTGGACGCTTGAGCCAGGGGGCGGTGGTGAGCTCACTGTTCAGAAAGCCACCGAGTGGATCAACTCCATGGACTGGGAGAGCCGTGAGCTCGATGCTGGTGACGCCGACGAGGCGAAGTGCATCAACCACATCCTGCAGAGCATGGTGCAGGTGGAGGGCAGCCGGCGCGTCACTCTCCTCGAGCTGGTGCAGCTCGGGAGCCGTGGGGTGATGTTTGCTAACTCCGGGTGCAGCGACGAGATCGCCACGGTCCTCGGCCGCTACGGGCTGAAGCTCACGGCCG
>CALJTZ010000057.1 GCA_937975655.1 uncultured Synechococcus sp.
CGTGTGCTCTTCCGATCTCTGGGTTGGTGTTTGCCTCCACGGCCCTCGGGGCCGGTTTGATCACGCCGCTGCAGTTCTCCTCCCTGGTGCTGATGGTGAGCTGCACCACCGTGGTGGGGCTGTTGCTGCTGGCGCGGCGGTTGAACCGGAACGGCAGCTAGGCCCCGTTCCCCAGGTTTGCCGCGATCGCCGCTGCGATGGCTTCGTAGCAGCGATCCAGTTGGGCATCGCTGATGCAGAGGGGCGGCAGCAGGTACACCACGTGGCCCAGGGGTCTGAGGTACACCCCCTGGTCGCGGCAGTGGCGTTGGATCTGCTTGCCAATCGGGTTGAGATAGCTGGGTGACCCGGCCTCCAGATCGAAGGCGGCCATGGTGCCCAGGCAGCGGGGCCGTTGCACCCGTGGGTGCTGGCTGAGCCGCTCGAGCCGCTGCTGATGCCGCTGTTCGAACTGCTGAAAGCGTTCGGGGTCGTGCTGCAGCAGATCGAGGCTGGCCAGGGCGGCGGCACAGCCCAGGGGATTGGCCGTGAAGCTGTGGCCGTGGAAGAAGGTGGCGCTTGGCGTGTCGCTGATGAAGCCCTGGTAGAGCCGTTCACTGGCCATCGTCACCCCCATGGGCAGAAAGCCTCCGGTGAGGCCCTTGGAGAGGGCCATCAGATCCGGCTGGATGTTGGCCTTCTGGCAGGCAAACAGGGCTCCGGTGCGTCCGAATCCCGTCATCACCTCATCGGCAATCAACAGGGCGCCTGCTGCCTTCACCCGCGCCGCCACGGCCCTGAGGAAGCCCGGCCTCACCACCCGCATGCCAGCTGCGCCCTGGATCAGCGGTTCCAGAATCACGGCTGCCGTGGAGATCGTGAGCGCCTGCTCCAGTTGCTGCAGGGCCCGGGCTTCCTTCTCCTCCACCGCTGTATCGCCCCACCAGGTGTGGGGCCAGTCCACCCGGCTCACGTCGAAGAGCAAGGCATCAAAGGGGGCCGTGAGCACGGATCGGTCCCCCAGGGCCATGGCTCCAAAGGTGTCGCCGTGATAAGAGCCGCTGAAGGCGATCAGTTGCCGCCGTTCACCGCCAGCGCTGCTGCCATTGCTGCTGTCCTGGTTGCGCCACCACTGCCAGGCGATCTTCAGGGCCACCTCCACAGCCGTAGAGCCGTTATCAGAGAAGAACAGGCGATCCAGGCCCGTGAGCCGGCTGAGGCGGGTGGCCAGTTGCTCGGCGGGCGTGTGGCTGAAGTTGGCAAAGATCACCTGCTCCAGCACCTGGGCCTGGCGGGCAATGGCGGCGGCAATGGCCGGCTCACCATGGCCGTGCAGGGTGACCCACCAACTGCTGATGGCGTCGATCAGATGCCTGCCATCGGCCAGTTCCAGTTCACAGCCCCGGGCGGAGCGCACCAAGATCGGCGGCTCGCTGGTGGCCACCTGGGTGGTGGGGTGCCAGAGGTGGGGGTGCCAGCTCATCGGCAATCTCCTAACGGCAGGTGGCAGTCCAGTAGCGCACCCGCTGGTTGGCGGGGAAATAGCTCACCCGCTGCAGCTGGCACTGGCGCAGGGGTTGGGAGCCCTTGCGGATGCTCACGGTCCCCTTCAGACAGGTGAACACGGCCATGCGATAGGGCGACTGGACGGCCGTTTGATCAGAGCACTGTGCCAGCTGATCAAAGCGGAGCTGTTCCCCCTGGGGCCAGTCGCGCTCGGCATTCAGCCAGCGCTGGAAGGCGGAGGGCAGGGGATCGAAGGGCAGGGCCAGCGCCGCGGGTGCTGCGGCCATCCCCGTGATCAGCAGCATCCCCAGGCCCCAGGCCCACCGTTGCGTCGGCATGGTCATCAGGCGTCCTCGTCGTGGGCGAAACGGTTGTAGAGGAAATCGAGGGCTTGATTGCGAAGTTCGTAGTAGCGCGGATCTTCCATGATGTCCTCGCGGCTGCGGGGCCGGGGAAAGTTAATGGTGAGCACTTCGCCGATGCCTGCGGCGGGGCCGTTGGTCATCATCACCAGCCGATCGGCGAGGAACAGGGCCTCGTCAATGTCGTGGGTGATCATCAACACGGTGCATTTCTGGGTGTTCCAGATCTTGAGCAGCTCCTCCTGGAGCTCCTCTTTGGTGATGGCATCCAGGGCCCCGAAGGGTTCATCCAGGATCAGCACCTCGGGCCGGATCGCCAGGGCACGGGCAATGGCCACCCGCTGTTTCATGCCACCGGAGATCTGTGTGATGGTTTTCTCGGCGGCTGCCGTGAGGCCCACCAGCTCGAGGTGCTCCATCACGATCTCCCGCTTCTGCCGTTCCGGCAGCTGGGGCTTCACCGCGTCGATGCCGAGGTACACGTTGTCGTAGGCCGTGAGCCAGGGCAGCAAGGCGTAGCCCTGGAACACCACCATCCGATCGGGCCCCGGCCGCTGGATCGGGGCACCGTTGAACAGCACCCGACCGCTGCTGGGCTTGGCGAAGCCGGAAACGGTGTTCAGCAGCGTGCTCTTGCCACAGCCAGAGTGGCCGATCACACAGATGAATTCACCGGCCTGCACATCGAGATTGACGCCTTCAAGAACGGGGTAGGGCCCCTGGGGCGTTGGGTAGGCCAGCCCCATCTGTTCAAAGCGGAGCAGGGGTGGCGCCAGCGCAGCAGAGCTGGGTTGATCAGCGGAGAGGGTGGCGGTCATGGCGGTAGGGGTAAGCGATGGATGGGCTGCAGGAACAACGGCGACCTCAGGACGCCAGGGCACGGGGAACGCCGATGGGGATTTCGGCCACGCTGAAGTCCTGGTGGATCGAAAGCGTGTTGAGGTAGCCAATGGGGTCTTCGGCGTTGAACGGCACCCCGTCGAACAGTTCGATGCCGCCGCGCTGATACGACACGTCGTCGAGCCCCAGTTCGCGGGCCGCGGTGCTGTACACCCCAACGGCACACACCCGCTCCAGGATTTCCACGTAGTTGCGTGGGAAAGGAATCTCGCTCCAGCGCGCCAGTTGGCTGATGATCCACAGGTGCTCGCTGCGGCTGGGCCGATTCACCCCGGCCCCGAAGAACAGGGTGTGGCCTGAAGCCTCCCGAATTTCTTCGCTGGCCGACTCCATCCCGAAGCGAATCAGCTCGGCTTTCATGCCCAGATAGCGGCGATCGCTGAGCAGTTCGCTGAGTTCATCACGATGGGCTGGGTTGGCGCAGTAGCGGCAGGCCTCCAATAGGGCCTTGGTGAGGGCGATGTGGGTGTTGGGGTAGGCCATGGCCCAGTCTTCGCGGGCGCCGAGCACCTTGCCGGGATGGCCCGACCAGATCTCCAGATCACCCGCGATCGGGAAGCCATGGCCCTCCCGATCGGCGCGCACATTCCACGGTTCACCGACGCAGTAGCCATCGATCGAGCCATCCTTCAAATCCGCCAGCATCTGGGCCGGTGGCAGCGTCTGCAGGTGCACATCGCGGTCGGGGTTGATCGCGTTCGACGCCAGCCAATAGCGCAGCAGCAGGTTGTGCATCGAGGCCGGATGCACGATGCCCATGGTGTGGGGCTCCCGATTGGTGCGCAGCAGGTAATCCCGGTAGTCCGCCACGTTGCTCACCCCCTGCTCCGCCAGGCGCCGGGCCAGGGTGATGCCGTTGCCGTTGCGGCTCAGGGTGAGGGCCGTCACGATCGGCGTGGGATCGCCGCCGTGGCCGCCTGCCGTGATCCAGGTGGGCATCCCCGAGGGCATCAGGGCCGCATCCAGGGTGCGGTCGAGCAGGCCATCGGTGATGCCGCGCCAGCTGGTTTCCCGCACCAGTTGCACGGCATCGAGGCCGTGCTTGGTGAAGAATCCCTTGGCCTCGGCAACGGCCAGCGGAGCGGAGGCCACCAGGGGGATGAACCCCAGATCGAGATTCACCTTCTCCAGGCCATGGCGGGCCAGCACCTTGTGGGGCTTGGCCTGCCACTGCTTCACCCGCTTCTGGCGGTTGAGGAAGTAGATGATCTCCGAGCGCAGGCTGTAGTAGCTGGGGTGGTGAACCACCTCCAGGCGCTGGCGAGGCCTGGGGATATCCACCTCCAGGATTCCACCGATTTTGGATCCGGGCCCGTTGGTGAGCATCACGATGCGGTCGGAGAGCAGCACGGCCTCATCCACGTCGTGGGTCACCATCACGGCGGTGAGTTCATTCTCATTGCAGATCTGCATGAGCTTTTCCTGCAGATTGCCCCGGGTCAGCGCATCGAGGGCTCCAAAGGGTTCATCCAGCAGCAGCAACTTGGGCTTGATCGCCAGGGCGCGGGCAATGGCGACCCGCTGGCGCATCCCACCGGACAGCTGCAGGGGTGGTTTGTGTGCAGCATGGGCCAAGCCCACCATGGTGATGTGGTCCTCCACCACGGCCTCGCGCTCGGCTTTGGAGAGGTCGGGCATCACCTCATCCACCGCCAGGGCGATGTTCTCGCGCACTGTGAGCCAGGGCAGGAGCGAGTAGTTCTGGAACACCACCATCTTGTCCGGCCCGGGCCGCTTGATGGTTTCGCCCTCCAGCAGCACGGTGCCACCGCTGGGGAGATCCAACCCGGCGATCATGTTCAGCAGGGTGCTCTTGCCGCAACCGGAGTGGCCGATCAGCGAGATGAATTCGCCCTTGCGGATGTCCAGGTCGATCCCTTTGAGTGCCAGGTAATGGCCGCCTCCATCGAGGCGAAAATCCTTGGCAACATCCTGAACGGTTACGAGTGTCGTCATGGCTTGCGGTGACGGAGTTGGTGGGGATGACGGAGCCGGGTCACGTCTGTGATTGGGATGTGTTTCAGCGCCCAGAAGCGATGCGCGTTTGCAGCCAGGCCATCAGGCGATCCAGAATCAGGCCGATGGCGCCAATCCAAATCACGCCAAGCACGATTTCTGATACGTAGCCATTCTGGTTGGCATCCCAGATGAAGTAGCCGATCCCAGGAGTGCCGGGCATCACGATCTCCGCAGCGATGATGGCCAGCCAGGCCAGGCCAATGGAGATGCGCAGACCTGTGAAGATGTAGGGAAGGGTGGAGGGGATCAGGATCTTCGTGAAGAACCGCCGATTCGACATTTGCAGCACCAGGGCCACGTTGCGGTAGTCCTGCGGGATCTGGCGTACCCCCTCGGCTGTGTTGATCAAGATGGGCCAGATGGAGGTGATGAAGATCACAAAGATGGCCGCAGGCTGATTCTGTTGGAACATCACCAGGGCGATGGGGACCCAGGCCAGTGGGGCCACCATGCGCAGGAACTGGAACAGGGGATCAAAGGCGCGGTTGAGGCCTTTGTTGAGCCCCACGGCGATGCCAATCCCGATGCCGATCACGGCAGCGAGCGAATAGCCGATGGCCACGCGTGAAAGGCTGCTCATCGTGTGCAGAAACAGGCCCTTGTCCAAGCCACCGTTATCAAAGAACGGATAGAGGAGCAACTCGCGGGTCCGTTCGTCGGTCCAGAGGCTGAGGGGGCCCTCCAGCTTGGTGAGCCCCAGGCTGGAGCTGAGCTGCCAGAACAGCAGGAAGCCACCGATGCCGAAGATGGGGGGAAGGATGGCCTTGCGGTTCTGCTTCCACCAGTTGGGTGGGTTGATTTTGGAGCTGGGAACTGGGGTCATGGCTGTGAACAAGGGGGGATGGGATGGAGATTGGGGGAGCCGTTCTGGTGCTGAATCAGCGCTTGATCTTCAGGCTGTTCAGATAGGCCTGAGGGTTGCTGGGGTCGTACACGGTGCCGTCGAAGAACACCTCCTTGCCCCGGCTGGTGCTTGTGGGGATGTCCTTGGCTGGCAGCCCCAGTTCCCTGGCCGCTTTCAGCCAGAGATCGTCGCGGGTGACCTTGTTATTGATGGCTACAGCTTCTTGGATGGTGTCCACGGTGCCTGGATAGAAATGCCATCGCAGGGATTCCACCAGGAACCAGAGGGTGAGGCTCTTGTAGGGATACGAGATCACCCCACGGTCACTGCTCCAGTAGAGCGGCCCTAAGGCGGGATTGTTCTCCGGTGTTGCCTTGGCACCGATGGAGTACTGCCCTCTCAGCGACTGCTCCAGGACCGGTTTCGGAACATTGAACCACTTGCGCGAGCTGAGGATTCGTGCTGCTTCAGCCTTGTTCTCCGGTTTGTCGAGCCATCTCTGGGCTTCAATCAGTCCCTTGAGCAGGGCCACCGCAGCCTTGGGGTGCTTGTTCACCCAGTCGGCACGGATGGCCAGATACTCCTCTGGATGCACTTTCCAGATTTGCGCTGTGGTGGTGGCTAGGTAGCCCACATCAGCCTTGCTGATGCGGGAAGGCCAGGGATCGCCGGTGGAAAAGGCTTCCATCGTGCCGTTCTTCATGCCCTGAAGAGTCTCCGGAGCGGGAACGGTCAGCAGCTCCACGTCCTTGTCGGGATGCACACCACTGGCAGCCAGCCAATAGCGGATCCAGAAGTCCTGGTTGGCCTTGGGGAAGGTGTAAGTGGCCCGGAACTTGCGCCCCTGTTTCTGGCTGAACTTCTGGAAGAACCCCGGCGACGATTGGCGTAGATCAACGCTGAGATTGCCATCCTTCACGGAGTTGGCCGCTGCGATGCCGTTGCCCTGGCTCATCAGCATGGCCAGGATCACCATCGGCACCTTTTTGCCGTTGGTGAGTGCACCTTCGCTGATCATCTGGGGCATGGGCAGTTGCCATTGCCCGCCATCGATGCCTCCACCGCTGGAGCCCAGCACCACGTTGTCGCGCGCTGTGGACCAGCTGGATTGTTTGGCGAGTTTCACATCCAGGCCATGCTTGGCAAAGAAACCCTTCTCCACCCCCATCACCAAGGGTGCAGATTCCAGGATGGGTACAAAACCCAGGCTGATACTGCCTGTTTCCAGCGTGGCCCTGGCCTGGCGATTCACTGGGATCGCTGCCCCGCGGTTGAGGCCCCTTTGGCTAGGGGGGCTGCCCAGGCAGCCGCTGAGCAGGATGGATGTGCTGATGGCTCCACCCAGCAGAGCCAGCAGTCGACGTCGTTGGGCCATGGCGATGATCGGTTAGCGACAGGATCGGGAGGGACGCAGACAATCAAGGCACAGTAATCACTGTGGCCTGGAGGGATGAATGAGGGTTACGTGTTCAAGTTGGATCCCAAGCCCTCTTGATGACTCAACAAGGCTTGCTGTGAATCTGTTGGTGGACTCGCTGTGGGCAGACCTCTGTTTTGTGATGAGCCAACAGTAGAGAGAGCTCAGCAGTCCTTGGGTGGGTGTTGCTGGCAGTCTTTCCAATCGTCCTGATCAGTCCTGCTGATCATCTGGGGCATTGGCGTGGGCTCATCTCAGCAGGACTTGGCGTGATGGCTATCGCGCCCCACCCTCAAATACGTTGGCCTAGGCTGATCACGTCTGCAGGCCCCGCTGTTCAGAGCGTGCGACGGATGCCCGCCCAGAAGCCGATTACCATCGCTGCCATCAGCAGGAAGCGGGCGATCAGAAAGCGAACCACGTTCTCCCGTTTCATCATCGAGGATTCGATGGCTTCGAGGTGCTTTTGCAACCGGGCAATCATGGGACTCTGCATCGCTTGTTGTTGTCGTGTGATCGTGAGGCCCTCAGGGTTTAACGCTAGGACGATGCATCCAGACTCTGGGTTGCGGGGGGATTGATGGTCCTCTATTCCTATGCCGGACGTGTCATCGCCCTAGCCTCACAACATGGCAAGGAGCGTGTGATGACCAAGCCCCTTTGGCATGGTTTCGGTCTCACACTGCGGCGAGCAGAGCAGGTGGATACGGATGCGTTTGGCAGCTTCAGCGGTGAACAACCGCGCCCCTCTGATGCGTTAACCACCTGTCGCCTCAAAGCGGAAGCCGGTATGGATGCCCTAGGGCTCGATCTCGGCATCGCCAGTGAGGGGGCCTTTGGCCCCCATCCCGCCGTGCCCCTACTGCCGGTGGGGCGTGAGTGGATCACGTTTGTGGATCGCGGCCGGAACCTGGTGATCAGTGAACAGTTGGTGAGCCGGTTCACCAACTTCCGGTCCTGCACGGGTACCGATCCAGAGGCCATCGCTGCCTGGCTCGGCGGCGTGGGGTTTCCCTCCCATGGGCTGATGGTGCAACCGCATGGCGGCCATGGCAGTGGCAGAGCTGCATGGCTGGCCAAGGGGGTGCACGATCCGATGCGCTTGGCCGAGGTGATGGCCGAAGCGGTTCGGCGATCACCCCTGGGGTTGGCCTGGGTGGAAACCGACATGCGAGCCCACTGCAATCCCACCCGGATGGCCTCCATCCGGCGCCTCACTGTTCGCCTGGTTCGGCGGGTGGCCAGCCGCTGCCCCTCCTGTGCAGCTCCGGGTTGGGGCCTGGTGGACACCCGGTTGGGGTTGCCCTGCCGCTGGTGTGGCTTGGCTACGGACCTGGTGCGGCTGGAGGTGTTTGGCTGTGCGGCATGCGGCCATACCAGCGAGCAGCCGCGTCGTGATGGGATCACGAGCGCAGATCCTGGCCACTGTCCCTATTGCAACCCCTGAGGGCCTCAGGCCCTGATGTAGTCCACCACCCGTTCAGACAGCCCTTGCACCGCTGCAACGGCCCGTCGTTCCACCCCACGGGCCGTGTCCCGGGTGATGCCCATGGTTCTGGCCACGGCACTGAGGGTCATGGGCTCGGCTCGGTTGATGCCGTAGCGCAGACGCAGCAGCTCTGCCTCAAGTCCGGGCAATTCCGCTAGCAAGATCTCCAGGTCTTGATGCAGGAGGGCCCGCGTGAGTGTGTCGCCCGGATCGGTGGCACTGCAGTGGAGGCGATCCAGCAAGCTGCTGTCCTCTTCTTGAGGCGAGCCGGCATCAAGGCTGATGGGTTGCTGGGCACGAAACAGTGTTTCGCGGATGTCCAGTGATTTCAAGCCTGTTTCCTCCGCCAGCTCCTCCAGGCTGGGCGGCCGGCCAAGCCGCTGCCAGAGGCACTGCTGCGCTCGTCTCAGTTTGCTGAGGCTGTCCCCGATGTGAACGGGTAGGCGAATGGTGCGGCTTTTATCGGCAATGGCTCTGGTGATGCCTTCACGAATCCACCAGTAGGCATAGGTGGAGAACTTGTATCCCCGCGTGGGATCAAAGCGATCAACGGCTTTGATCAGGCCCAGATTTCCCTCTTGGATGAGGTCTTCCAGTTCGAGTTGTTGGCTGCTGTATTTACGGGCAACGGTTACCACAAGCCGCAGATTCGCTGTCACCATGCGCTGCTTGGCCCGTGTTCCGATCCGCAGGCGCCGTTTCAGTTGATGGGGGGTGAGGCCTGCGTCTGCAGCCCAGGCTTCATCCGAGGGAGTGATTCCCCCTGATCGCATGGTGAGTTCCTCGGCGATCTCGTTGAGTTGCCGGAGCGTCTGCACGGCACGCCCGAGGGTGATTTCCTCTTCATGGGTGAGCAGTGGAATCCTGCCGATGGCGCGCAGGTGCAGGCTGATTGCGTCGCAGCTGCCGCGGGGGAGCTTCTGTGGCGCAGGCATAGGGAGAGGGCCAACCGTTTGGGGTTCGCGAGACGTTAATGACTGTGGGCAGGGGTTGGGTTGGCCCTAATCCGTTGGACCTGCGCTGCCGCTGGGACCCTTGATTCAGCTGCCTCTTTGATGGCGGCGTTGGCCGTCTTGAGGCCATGGTGTGGTGTTCCCCCCGGCTAACCCTTTGGAGCCTCATCAGCACTGGGTTGTTCGGCCTGGCGCGGCTCGATCCAATGGGGCTGCCCCGCCGGGATCTGCTTCCCACCCCCCTGGGATTACGCCATCGCCCCCCCGAATTGGGGCCGGATTTGCCGCAAGAAAGCTAAGTGGGTCGATAACGAGTGCTCATGGCTGAAGGGCACCCCAGACCAGGGCGGCCCTTCAGCTCTTCATAATCAGGCCACTGCCGCCATGTTGATGAGCTTTTCACTGAGTGCCCTGGAGATCCTGGTGGGGATCTTGCTGCTCTTTGGCGGGGGCGAGTTGTTTGTGGCCGGATCGGTGGCCTTGTCACTGCTGCTGGGGATTCCCCAGATCGTGATCGGTCTCACCGTGGTGTCGATGGGTACCAGCGCCCCCGAGCTGTTCGTGAGCCTGCTCTCCACCCTTCAGGGCGGCACCGCCGGCGATGCCATTGCCGTGAGCAACGTGGTGGGCTCCAACATCTTCAATGTATTGGTGGTGCTCGGCGCCAGTGCTCTGGTGATGCCCCTGAGGGTGAAGAGCCGCCTGGTCAAGCGAGATGTGCCCTTGTTGCTCGGCGTGTCTATGGCCACTTGGGGTATGGCCTCTGGTGGTCGGCTCACCTGGGTGGCGGGCCTGGCCCTGATCACCGGCACGGTGATCAATCTCATCTGGGAAGTGCGCAGCGCCAAGGAGGAGCCTGCTGAAGCTGCAGACGATCTCGACACCGAAGGGGCTGCAGCGCCACCTGTGGCAGCTGCCAAGCTTGCCGCTGGTCTTGGACTGCTGGTGCTTGGCTCCCAGTTGTTGGTAAAGGGTGCGACCGCCGCTGCCCAGGGCCTGGGGGTGAGCGAAACCGTGATTGGCCTCACCATCGTGGCCGCAGGCACCTCGATGCCGGAGCTCGTTACCTCCCTCGTCGCGGCCTACAGGGGTAAGGCCGATCTAGCCATCGGCAACGTGGTGGGCAGCAACCTGCTCAACCAGCTGGTGATCCTGGGTCTCTGCGGGCTGGTGTCTGGCGGCCGCGGACTGGGGGTGGATCCCGTGATGATCAGTCGCGATTTCCCGATCATGGTGGCCACCACCCTGGCCTGTCTGCCTATTTTTTGGAGCGGTGGCGTGATCACCCGCCTAGAGGGCGGCATTTTGGTAGGCCTCTATGGCCTCTATCTCGTGGAGCAGATCCTCACCAATTCGGTGCCAGCGGCCGCCGATGAATTCCGCCTGGTTGTGCTGGTGGCTGTGTTACCTCTCCTGCTGGTGTTTCTCGCCTGGGGGTCCCTGCGTTGGCGTCAGCTGCGCCGGGAGGCCAGGGCTCAGTCATGATCCGCTCTGCGGCGCGGATGCTCCCTCTCCTTGGCTGACCAGAGTCTTGTCGCCCTGGGTCTCACTTGTCTGGCGGGCCTGTCCACGGGGATAGGCAGCCTGATCGGTTTGAGCTCCCGCCGCTTCAGTTCCCAGTTCCTCACCCTGTCCCTTGGCTTTTCGGCCGGGGCCATGGTGTACGTGTCGTTGGTGGAGATCCTCCCGAAGGCGCGGCTCTCGCTCCAGCCCTTGCTGGGGCTACGCCTGGGCTACGCCGCCACGGTGCTGGCCTTTTTTGCTGGGATTGTGCTGATGGGCCTGGTGGATGCCCTGCTGCCGGCCCACGCCCCAGCAGCTGCCTTGCACGATGAGCTGTTGCCCAGCAACGACGATGCCCCCCGGCGCCGGAGGCTGTTGCGGATGGGTCTGTTTTCAGCCTTGGCCATCTGCATCCACAACTTTCCGGAGGGGTTGGCCACCTTTCTCGGCGCCCTGTCCAATCCCAAGCTGGGGGTGAGCATCGCCGTGGCGATTGCGATCCACAACATCCCGGAAGGCCTCGCCGTTTCGGCACCGGTGTTTTTTGCCACCCGCAGCCGAGCCAAGGCCTTCTGGGTGTCGTTCCTGTCGGGCTTGGCGGAGCCGGTGGGCGGCCTGGCTGGCTATGTCATGTTTCGCTCCTTTCCCAATCCGTTGGCCTTCGGGTTGGTGTTTGCCGCGGTGGCGGGGGTGATGGTGTACGTGTCCTTGGATGAACTGTTGCCGGCCGCCAAGGATTACGGCGAGCATCGCCTCGCCATTGGCAGCCTGATGGCGGGCATGGCTGTGATGGCGCTCAGTCTTGTGGCGCTGGCCTGAGCCCTGCCAGGATCGATTTCTGCTTCAGATCCTTTCCGCCACGCCTGCGTGAGTCAAGTTCTTCCCCCGGCCTCCGCCGCCTTTCTGGTGGCCCTGGGTGCTGTGCCTGGCGCCTGGCTTCGCTACCGCGTTGTGGATCATTTCGAGCCCATGCTGCCGCGCAAGCACTGGGGCACCTTCGGGGTGAACGTGATCGCTTGCTTCGCCCTCGGTTTGCTGGTGGGGCTGGAAGAGAGCTGTGGTGAAGCGGCCAAGCGCGTGCTCCTGATTCTTGGCACCGGTTTCCTCGGCAGTTTCAGCACCTTCTCCACCTTCATCGCTGAGTTGCATGCCGTGCTGCGGCAACGGCTCTGGCTGGAGGCCCTGGTGCTGGTGTTGGGCTCTGTGGCGGGAGGCCTTCTGGCGATGAAGGCAGGGCTGGCCCTGGGAGGTGGGGTGTGAGCAACAAGAGTTCAGAGCAGCGTCCCCATAGCCCCAAGCTGCAGGAGGAACTCAGCCAACTGGGGCTGGTGGCTGCCGGGGCGATCCCAGGGGCTCTGCTGCGCTGGCACGTTGAGCAGACCGGCGAACAGGTGATCGGTGGCCTGCGGGGCCTGGTGGGTGCCGACTTTCTCGCCAACATGATCGGCTGCCTGCTGATCGGCATGTTGGTGGCGCAGCCTCCCCGCCGAGCACGCCTCTACCTCTGGGCCGCCATCGGGTTCTGCGGGTCCCTCACCACGTTTTCCTCCTGGATGTTGGAGCTGGCCAGGGCAGTGGATGGGGGCCACCCCAGCAAGGCCTTGGCTGTTCTGGTGCTGAGCCTTCTGGGGGGCCTGCTGCTGGTTGTGCTCGGCTATGGACTTGCCTGCCGCTTCAGGCGCGAGTGAGGCCCTAAAGACGCTCGCGTTGTGGGTGTGGTGGCTGTCTCGATCCGGGCTGGTGGCGGCAGTTTGTTTGGTTTGAACAGTTGAATCCGGCCCGCTTCGGCAGATTTTCCCTGCCGAGGGTGATTGATCGATGTCTTGCCCCCACTGCGGTGAACGCCTGATTGCCAAGGTGGAGGGGCGTCTCTGCTGCTGCCGCTGTGGCCGGCCGCGGACTGATCTCCATCACCCCCAGCGGTGGGCGAACCCCATCAGCTCATGGTCCGTGCTGGTGGGGACCATCCTGGCCCTGCCCTTGGCCCTTGGCATGGCGGCCACCGATGCTCTGCGCCACAGCAGTCCCCATGGCCTTAGCCCAACAGCACCTCAGGTCGCCACCCAGCCGCCAGCCAACTGATCCCCCTGCAACGGCCTGGCAGCCTGGTTCTGGATTCACCTGCTGATTGCGTTGGCCTGTCCCTTCTGTGGCGCTCGCCTGGTTTCCAAAACTGCCGACCACCCGCCACGGCTGATCTGCAGCAATTGTGGTCGGGTTCGCCCCCAACCTCCCAGCCCCTCCCTGTTGGGTTGGCTGGATCGCCATTGGGCTGGATTACTGGTGTTGCTGTTGCTGCTGGCGATGCCGTTCAGTGTGCTCGTGGTAGCCCCGTTCCTGGAAGGTGCCGTTGATCGCCGCCAACCACGACTGGAGACGCGTGTGAAATCCGGCCACGCGACATCCGAACAACACCATCAGCCGGGCAGTGCGGTGAGATCTCCCGTGCACCGGCGGATGAGGGAGATGCCGTAGTTCACCCTCATCCTCCAGGCCCTTAGGCGTCGGCGCTGGCCTTGCGGCGCCAGAGACGCCAGAGCTTCTCCAGTTCCAGATAGAGGAAGAACAGCAGGCTGAAGCCCACACAGATCAGCAGGTCATGGCCACTCAGGGGGGTGGTGCCGAAGAACCGCGCCAGCCCTGGCACATAGAGCAGCAGCAGTTGCAGGCCTGTGGTGAGGGCCACGGCCCAGAGCAACCAGGGATTGGAGAAGGGTGCCACCTGAATCAGCGGCAGATCACTACGGGCCGAGAGGGCATGGCCCATCTGCGCCAGGCAGAGGGTGGTGAACACCATGGTTTGCCAGGGGGCCTCCTGCCGGGAGGCGTACAACATCAGGGCGATCACGATCACGGCGAACACCACGCCAACCCTGAGGATGTAGCTGCCGATGCCACGGGCAAAGATCGATTCACCGGGCTCAGCGGGAGCGCGCTGCATCAGGCCCTCCTCTCCCGGTTCGAGCGCCAGGGCGAGGGCTGGAACGCCGTCTGTCACCAGATTCATCCACAGAATCTGCAGAGGCGTGAGTGGAACTCCCAGCAGCCCCACCAGCGGTGCGGCGGCGATGGTGATCAGCTCGCCCACATTGCTGCCCAGGATGTATTTCACAAAGCGGCGGATGTTGGCGTACACCAGCCGTCCTTCTTCCACCGCATTCACGATGGTGGCGAAATTGTCGTCGAGCAGCACCATATCGGCGGCTTCCTTGCTCACCTCCGTGCCGGTGATGCCCATAGCTACACCGATGTGGGCCTGTTTCAGGGCCGGGGCGTCATTGACGCCGTCGCCGGTCATGGCCACCACCTGGCCGTTGGCCTGGAGGGCCTTCACGATCCGGAGCTTCTGCTCGGGTGGAACCCGGGCATAGATGCTGCAACGGGCCACCACATCCCGCAGTTGGGCGTCGTCGCAGGCTTCCAGCTCTCTGCCGAGCACCACTTCGCTGTCGGGGTTGCTCAAGCCGATCGCCGCTCCAATGGCCCGGGCG
>CALJTZ010000058.1 GCA_937975655.1 uncultured Synechococcus sp.
GTCGTCGGAACGCGCCTCACTCGTCCTGCCTATGCACGCCTTCAAAACCTGGCGATGACTTCCGGCAACGACAAGTCCACCATCATCCGCGAGCTTCTACGCCGTGGATGGATGGCGGTCTTCGACGAAGACATGGACATCCCCAACTGATAGCCGCTGCCCATTCCGAGTCACACCGCCACGGCGGGGGATGGGCACAGAAAAGGGGGCAACACCGTGGCGCCGCCCCCTCTCCCAAGCATGAACATTCTACCCCGTGACACCATCCCAACCTGCATCAGGCCCTAACGCAGCGCGGCAATCTGCTTCCCCTCGCAATAAGGCCAAAGCTCTTCACACCCTGCAGCGGCAGGCACAACAGCCACGCCCCTACCACTGGCCGTCAGATCCCATCTGGGACATCCCTGCACCGCCTGCTTGGGAAGACCTACACCTCGATCAGCAAGACGCCATTCGCGAACGCTTCAAGCTCGCTGCCCTTGCCCTGGCCGTGCACGTCATCGCCGACCAGCGCCAGCAGTCCCCCGCAGCACTCCTCGCTGATTGGGAGGTGGGCTGATGCACCACTCAGGCCGCAATAACCCTTGCCCCGTCTGCCAGCGCGTCAAGGACGCGGATTGCCGCTGGTCTGGAGAGATCATGCTCTGCCACACCGGCACCGATCTACGCCCCGGCAGCACCATCACCATCGAGGGGCAGATCTGGGCTTTCATCCGCCATAACGCCGGATACAGCGGTGGCGACGCCCTCTTCCGCCCCCATCGCGAAGGTGTCCGCAGCAACGCTGCACCGCGTTCTCAAGACCTCGAAGCCAAGGCCAAGCGCTCCACCGTCAGCTTCCAGGTCTCTGCCTTCCTTGACCACTTCCAGCAGTGCTGGGACATCCGCGACCTTCACAGCCTCCAGCCCGCTGATCTCACTGAAGCGGTCCTGTTGATCGAGCGCACTGCCGCCGAGGGCCTTGCACTCTCGCGGTCCCTTGCCCCGATCTGGCGTCAATACCCAGACCTGGCCGACAGCTTCCGCTGGCGCATTGATGCCTGCAATAAAAGCCTCAAGCACCAGCAGCAGGACACCGCTCACTTCCGCAGCCACTACCTCGGCGAGGTGATTGCATGAGCTTTGACCCCGCAGCCCTCACCAACGATCAACGGCTACGGATCCTGGATGGCTCGCTCTCTGTTGCAGCCTTTGGGCTCAAGCCTCAAAGCCTGGAAGAACTGCTCGGTGAACGCGAGGACGACAAGCTCTGGCGGCCACGCACCGACAAGCTTGTTGATGCCATCGGCATCGTCCTCCCGCTTCGCTTCAACCAGCTCACACAGCGCATAGAGAACGAAGGGCGATCGGTAGACGGTGACTTCCTCAGCACCCTCTACCTCCAGCTGGCTGAGCTGCACCTCCTTGAGGTCAGCAAAGATCGCGCAGCAGATGCCGCCACCGTCGTCGCCAGGCGTAACGCCTACCACCCTGTCCGCGACTACCTCAACGGGCTCGACACCGCCCTGCGCCCTGAAGAGTGGGCAAAGATCGCGACCATGTGCCTTGGCACCCTTTGCCCCTGGGCCCAGATCCATCTGCAGCGGCAGCTGATCGGCCTCGTGGCTCGCGTCATCAAACCAGGCTGCAAGCTCGATACAGCCCTTGTCGTCCACTCCCCTGATCAGGGCATTGGCAAGTCAACGATGTGGGAAGCGCTTGGAGGCGAATGGTTCTCCGATTCCCTAGGCGACCTTCACAACCTCAAAGACGACATCCTTCAGCTCCACTCCGCCTGGATTCACGAGTGGGGTGAGATTGATGCGGTAGTGGGCAAGCGTGAATCGGAAACCCTCAAGAAGTTTCTCAGCGCTCGCAAGGACGATGTGCGCAAGCCCTATGGCCGTGGCGTTGAAACCCTCCATCGCTCCTGCGGCATCGTCGGCACCACCAATCGAAACGACTTCATCAAAGACCCCACCGGTAATCGTCGATTCCCCGTCATCACGGTCAGCCAGGTCAACCTCGACTGGATTGAAAACAACCGCGATGCGATCTGGGGCTCGGCGTTGCACGCCTTCCACGCAGGTGACCCCTGGCACTACACCCAAGCCGAGAACGCGCAAATCAGTGAACATGCGCGGCTTTATGCCGCAACAGATCCGCTCCTTGATGCCGTTGAAACCTGGGCGGAAGACCACCCAGACATCACCTCGGTAGCCGTTGCCCGCGTCATCTTCGACATCAGCCGAGACCGCCTTGGCGATCAGGAACTGAGCCGTCAGGTAGCGCGACGACTCGGGCAGCTCGGCTGGCAGCGGTCCGATGTCAGAGCGCGCGGATTCCTGCCCGATGGGTCCAAACACGACAAATCCACCCTCTGGCTCCGATCCACTGCCCCAGCCGATCAGTTCAATTTCTAGTCACTGCCCCATGTACTGCCCCACCTACTGCCCCACCCCTAAAACCCAGCCTGTAACTGCCTTCTTCCCTCTATTGGGGCAGTGGGGCAGTGGATAGGGAACAAAGAAAAGGGGGGGGATAAGAGGCGGAGATATGCCCCTCTTTCTTCCTACGCAATTACTGCCACTGCCCCAGGTCACTGCCCCAGCCCTTTGCCCCGCCTCGACGACGACCCGACCCCATGACCGCAACCATCAAAGCCATCGATACCCGCTACGCAGGCCACCTCTTCCGCAGCCGACTCGAAGCTCGCTGGGCGGTCTTCTTCGACCACCTGCAGCTGCGATGGGAATACGAGCCCGAGGGCTACGAACTGCCTGACGGCACCCGCTACCTCCCCGACTTCCGCCTCACTAACCCCAGCGGCTCTCAACGCTGGGTTGAGGTCAAGCCCGCACACATCACCAGCGACCCCAAGTTCACCAGCTTTTGGTTGGCGCTTCATCCCGATGGCGTCTGCAATGACACCACCGACGCAGCAATGGTTTCCGGCTCCCCGCTGGAGTGGCTACAGGCAGGTAATTCAATCTGCCCTCGTTGCGGAATGCCTCACGGCACTCGTTTCGCCAATGGCGTAACAGAGTTCCTTTGTGATCCTTGCGACTGGGAGACCCCGTGTGGAGGTGGCCACTCCCCAGAGGCCACTGGCATCCGTGGCATCGCCTGGAAGCCACACAAGGGCTGGATTGAGCTGGATTGCGTCGAGGCAGACCGTTTTGCCCGCATCCTCCTCACCGCAGCTGTTACGGCCCAGGAAGCTCGCTTCGAGCACGGCGAGCGCCCCTCCTGACCACCCCGCCTAACCAACCCCCGCCACTCCTGCCAGAATCCTTCACATGGGACGCAAAGCAACTAAAGCTGAAACCGAGCTACGCGTTAGCCAAGTCCTTCGCATGATCGCGAACGGTGTTCAGCGCCCGCAGCTCCTCGAATATGGGCGTAAGGAGTGGGGGCTCAGTCGTGGTGGCGTTGACATCCTCATCCGCAAAGCAAAGGATGCGATCAGGGAAACTGTGAATGAAGATCGCCATGAGTTCATGGCACGCAAGCTCTACCAGCTAGAGGATGTGCTGATGAAGGCGGCGAAGCGTGAGAACCATCCCGCGATGGTGGGTTGCATCAGGCTCCAATGTGAGATCGCGCAGGTGCTGAAGTGACCCAGCCCGCCCCCGAGAAGCCGTTGCAGTGGATGCTGAGGCCGCCTGCAGGGGTGCCCGAGCAGGCATGGCGTGAGAACACCCTGCTGCAACCGCTGAAGCCTCCCCCGGCGGCAGCTGCCGCGAAGGGGTAGGGGCTCCCTCCTTTGCTCCACCGCTCTGTGAAGCAAACGACTGGGCGAGACCACCGCAGCAGCTGGGGCGCTGATGGGGGAAACCGAGCGCGTCCCCTCGCTTCCGGTTTTGGGGATTTAGAAAGCGTGGCCTCGCTTTCCAAGGCAACGCGCAACCACGCTTTGCTTGATGGGGGATTTAGCGAGCGTGGCCTCGCTCGCCAGATTTTTGATGGGGGACGCTTGCGCGTAGTCACGCTTAAGCGCATTGATGAGGGAAAGAGCGCGTGCGCTCGCTCTCTTTTGCTTGCACGCTCCGCGATCCCCGTGCTGTTTGGCCGCCTGCATCAGTGACGTGACCCCCTTCGTCGGTCCAGTGCTTATGAGAGTGGGTGGTTGTGGTCATGCTGCCGCTCCCTGTTGAGCTGCCTCCAGGGGCGTACGCCCCTGGAGGGCCGAGTGCGGCCTGAATGTGTTGTACTCCCAGCGCCAGCGATCAGCCAGGAGTTGAGCCTCTGGAGCCGTGGTGAACAGCTCGGTGTTGAGGAACTCATCCCGGAACCGTCCGTTGAACGATTCCGCAAAGCCGTTCTCCCACGGGGATCCAGGCTCGATGTAGGCCGTGCTGGTGGTGTCGCTGGCCTCGCACCAGTCCCGTAGGGCCTGGGCAATGAACTCAGGCCCGTTGTCGGACCGGATGAACGTCGGCGCCGGGTAGAGACTGGTGAGCTCCTCCAGCACCGCCACCACATCCTTGGCCTTGCAGCGCCTGCCGACGCGGATCGCCAGGCAGAAGCGGCTGTATTCGTCGATCACATTCAGGAACTTGAGTCTGCGGCCGTCAGCCGTGGCATCGAACTGGAAGTCCATGGCCCACACCTGGTGGGGATGCTCGGCCCGGTGGCGTCTCACCGATCCGTCAGCGGGGCGTGCCCGCTTCCTCTTCCTGGGAGTAGGCCGCTGCAGGCCTTCCTCGCGCCAGAGCCGTTGCACCCGCTTGTGGTTCACGCTCCAGCCTTCCCGCCTGAGCAGGCGGTAGGCCATCCGCCGGCCCCAGCGGATGTGTTCAGTGGCGATGTCGCGGAGACGATGCCTGAGCTTGGCCTCCTCCAGGTCGACGACCTTGACCGGATGGCGCTGGGTGCTGCGGTGCTGGCCCACGACCCGGCAGACCAGCCGCTCGGATGCCCGGTAACGCTCCTGCAGGACCGTGACGGCCCGCCGGCGGCGTTCCGGGCTCAGAAGTTTCCCTCGGCAAGGTCTTTGAGCATCGCCTTCTCCAGCTCGGCTTCTGCGAGAAGCTTTTTGAGCCGGGCGTTCTCCTTCTCCAGCTGGGTCAGCCGTCTGGCCTCCTCGGCCTGCATTCCGCCGTACTGCTGCCTCCAGCGGTGGTATGTCGGTTGCGTCACTTCGATCACGCGGCAGACGTCGGCAATGGTCTTGCCCTGGGCGATCAGCTGCTCGGCGGTTTTGAGCTTGCGGATGATCTGCTCGGCTGTGTGCCTGGTGCGTTTCATGGTCGAGTCCCCGGCCCAGTCTGGCCGGCTGAGGACTCTCATTCACCCTGGACCGGTTTCCGGGGTCCATGTCATCAGGGGCAAAGTGCCGGCCAGACTCTGGCCAGTACTTTTCAGCACCTTGGCAGCCGATAGGGGCTCGTAGCAGCAGCCAACTGGGCGAGACCCACTCCGCACTTCTGCGGATTGGAAGTCCACCCAATCGAATCCGGCTGGCAACCGGAGTCGTTTTTGCTGGCGTTGCCATTGCAGGGCGCCCCGCAGCAGCCTGAGGCGCAGGTGACCTGCTTATCTGCTCGGATAAGCAGCTTGGGCGGGCCATTTGGCCCTAACTCTTACGGCCCTCGGGCCGGAGTACAGGCGTATTAGGCCCTGCGGGGCCTAACTCTCCCGCCAGCATGAGTGCAGCAGCAGCGCCTCAGTGCCCGCCAGACAAGCTCACGATCCACTCAGAGGCGTTAGCTGGCAACGCGGCATAGAGCCGCAGCAGGAGCCCCCTGAGCAGCAACAGGAGCAGGGGCAGGAGATTGACCCGCATAGCGCCGACTGGATGCTTCAGTGCCGCGCTGTTCGCATCGTCAGGCAGAGATACGGCATCAGCCCAAGCGATATGTCCAGGTGGACCGCCAGACATGACAAGGAAGCCCTGCGTGTGCTGCAGGCGTTGAAACAGGGCAAGCCTGTGGAGCGGCACATTCACCAGGAGCCGCCGCCGATCAACCCGCTTGAGTGGAGCCGCTACTGGTAGGCATATCTCTCGCGTTGAGTTCTGCTCAACAAAGCCCTGTGAGATCCGTGCAATAACGCCCTGGCTAGCCTGTAGCTACAGACGGGCAGCGGCACTCATGGCATTGCGGACAAGCTCAATGTTGGCCCGCTGGGCTCAGTTCGCTCCAGGCAGTCGGATGCCTGATGACCTCTCGCAGCTGCCCCTATCGCAGCAGGTAGCGCTGGAGCAAGCCGATGGTGAGCTGTTTGCTCTGCTCGGCAATACCGCCAATGCCGAGACCGAGCTTGCCGCATTGAACAACACGCTGGCCGCTGCACCGATCACCCCCGAGGAGCGGCAGCAACAGGCGAATGCCGAGCGTGTTGCTGAACTGCTCGCCATGGCACCTGCAGGAAGGGTTGGCCGGTACGAAGGCGATCAATACATCCCACCCACAGCGCCGAATGTGACCGCGCTGATGGAGCTTGAAGCGCTCGACCCCATTGCTGCGCAGCGTGAGCAGCTGCAGGCCATGGCACCGCAACAGGGCAATGGACTGAGCACTGAAGACGCTCAGTGGGTGCGTGAGGAGATGGAGCGTGCCCGTCAGGAGTCTGCTGAGATCGCCTACAGCGGTGGTGGCTACTGATGGCACCCATCACAAAGGCCGACCCCAATCAACTGATCAGTGTCATCTGGGCCGATACAGGCGACAGCGTTGAAATGCCCCGCCGCCTGCTGAACACAGGTAATAAGGGCGCTCAGATGCGATACCTCATCTCCACCAATCAGCTGGTGGATCCCGAGGCGCCACCACTGCCAGCGATGGATAGCCCCCAGGAGCTGATGCAGAGCACGATCGACGCAGCTGCGCTGGCCACCGTTGAGCGTCGTCTGCAGGCCCTGGAGCAACAGCCTGCACCGATCCTCCCTAGCGACCAGGCATTAGCCAACTGGTCGATGCAAGCCGCGAGGGTTGCCCTGTCGCATAGCGAGATGGCGGCCTTGGCGGATCAAACCGTTGCCACCGTTGAGGGCGTTGCAGCTGCTGCAGACGAGCGCTTGGGCAGCCTTGATGCCAAACAGGCTGCGTTGATCAGCACGGTGTCTGATGCCCTGTCAGAGGCGCAGCAGGCAACGGCAGCGGCGGTGCTCAACCTTGAACAGACCACTGCCACAGCGCTCAGCGACATCGAGGAGCAGGCCCTGGCCAGTGCCGCTGAGATCGCGGCGCAGCAGGTCGGGCCGCAGGGTCTAGCCGGTAGCGGTGTCACCGTCGCCATGGAGCTGCCCACAGAAACCGACCCCAGTAGCTGGGCGAAGCGGTGGTTTGGTCGTGATGCACTCGTTGCCGGTGATGGCGCCCTGGTGCCAACCCCCACCGCACTGCGGGTGTTCCGCTACACGGGCAATGGCTGGCTGGAGGGCCCTGCCATCGAACCCAAGGTGGAGATGGTCAACGCTCAGATCAGCGCCCTCGACACCGGCAACAAGGTGTTCACCATGCAGAACATGGGCGGGGCGGGTGGCTCCGGTAGTGGCGGTGACCCGTTGATGGTGCGCACCGTTGCAGGTAGCTCTGGCGGATCATTCCAGCTGGCTGATGCAAGCCGCTGGGCCATTCCTCTCAAGGTGCAGGGTTTCAATACCCCTACCGCCGCGAAGATGGCAATTCAGCTGACGGCAGCAGATGGCCCGATGGCAGGTAAGAACCTGTTCATCATCATCGGGATTCTGTACGAGCCAGGCAGCACTCCCGCCGCCAATACCCGCTTCTCTGAGTACAGCGTGCTTGGTGATCTGCGCCCGAATCTGGATGTGAGCTTCACCATTCAGCTGCAGCCTGCTGGTGCGCCTGGTGGGATCTCGGTATCAGTGCCTGCTGGTACCAATGCCGCAGCGGTCTACATGACGATCGGTACGAACACCACTGGCGCCACCAGCTTCATCGTTAGCGGTGCCTGTGAGTGGCTGCTGAATCAGGACAATGTGCCGTCATCGGCTCGCGGATCACTGCTCCCTGCGTGGCAGGTGTAAGCCATGGCACGCAAGCAGCGCAGTCAGGTACAAACCCGCAGCCTCCCTAAGTCGGGGATGCAGATGGGCAATGTCACAGGGGCCGGGTATCTGGACCCGACGCTGATCCCGCTTCCCGAGTCGTCGCTGGCGGTTTGGTTTGCGGATAGGGCCGCCGTTGAGCAGTTCAGCCAGCCAGTGCGCCCTCGGGCGTAACAGACTTCCCAGCTGGTTATCCAGGCGCCTGGGAGGAGAGGGAACCTCTAGCCATAGCTTCGGGGGCGTCGCTGTGGTTGGAGTTTTTCTCCTGCCTTGCCACAATTGCCAGGTCGCCACCAGGGCCGTGCCCTCTAGGCAGTCACCAACAATGCGACTACAACCTTGCCTGACGCTGTTGACGATTGGATGCGCGGGGCTAACCGCTACGCCCTGTTGACCCCCGCCCAGGAATTGCTCTTAGCCGCCAGGGTTCGCGCCTGGCTTGATAGCCCCAGCCCAACCCCGCAACAGGTCAGAAGCGGCAGAAGGGCAAAGGAGCAGATGATCAATGCAAACCTGCGCTTGGCGGCCAAGTGCGTGTTTAGCTTCCGTCGCAGGATTCAAGCTGTTAATGGCGACATCGCCGATGCGCTACAGGAGGCGGCGCTAGGGCTGAATCGTGCGGCTGAGAAGTTCGATCACACACGCGGGTATAAGTTCTCGACCTATGCAACGCTCTGGTGCAATCAGGCAATCAGGCGTTATTTGCAGGTGAGCGTGGGCATGATCCGCCCACCTGCTGGGGCGCAGGATGTGTGCCGCCGCTTCAGGTATAGAGGGAAGCAGACCATTGCTGAGTTCTGCGATCAGTG
>CALJTZ010000059.1 GCA_937975655.1 uncultured Synechococcus sp.
GTATGCTCCGACAACGCATAGATCAGGTTGCTGCAGTCGTTCACAACGTACAATTGTGGCTCGTTAATCGATGTCAGCTCCTGCGTTGCATCGTAGGAAAGCTGCGAGTTAATCGCACTCGTCCGCTGGTCCACAGGCACGCCCGGAGCCGGTATGAAGGCCATGCCTTCATCAGTCGGATCTTCAGATTCAGCCAATAGGTCGATCAGCGTAGTGCCTCCAGCCTCCGATAATGCAGGCGATCCACCCGCCTTCGGGTCGATCAACCGCATCACCGGCTCCCCAAAGCCCAAGTCCTCCTCGATCTGCCGAAACAGCTTCCGGTACTCCGAGATCGACCGCCCAGCCTCCAACGTCTGCGCCGGCCCAGGCTTCCCATCAGCCTTCTCGCTAGGCAGCACCCACTCGCCATAGTTGCTGAAGTCCGGGAACTCCCGCACCACCACCCGCTTCCCGTCCTCGTACACCAGCATCCACAACGCGAACCAATTACGGGCGCCCGCCGGATCGCACACCATGTACAGCGTCCCGCCCGTAGGCACCGAGGAAGCCGGTATGCAGTGAATCTCCGGCCGGAACCGCGCAAACGCCTTGCCGATGTTGTCACTAGCCCACCCATAGGCTCGCGTCAGGATCTGCCCCATAGGCGAGGCCACCAGCTTCGACTTCATCTCATCGAACGGGTTGTACGGGTTGTCCTCCGAGAAGAAGAACACCGTCCGCCGGTTGGTCTGAGCCTGCACCATAGTGCGAGCAGCCTTTCCTATGGGCCAAGTCGGCAGCCCTTGTTTGCCTTTGAGCAACTGAGCCTCATGGAACTTGGTGATCGCAGACCCCGCGGTGAACTCCTTGTAGACCGAGGCCACACCCTCAAGCGGCGTCTGCGTGATCAACAGCTTGCCGCGCCTCGTAATCAGTCGATACCGCAGCGTCTCCACCCAGCTCTGCGGCACCAACTCATCGCACCAAATCAAGTCAGCCTCCCGCCCCTCAATCGTGTTTTCCGACTGCGTGTAGTTCAGGAAGTCACACCTCGACCCATTCGGCAATATGAATGACCCATCTGTGAAACCGTTCTTCCTACTGTAGTTGAGATAGTGAATGCGGCCCTTCTTTGTAGCCCGTAGTGCTACAGGCAGATAGTTGTAGATCGCAGGTTGTTGCACTGTGACACTAGTGGCATGGCTAGTGTGACAACAGAGTACACTAGCGTTCTCCTTCTCCAGCAGCGTCTGCACAACACGCCTAGCTGCCCACAGCGTCTTGCCCGCACGGTTGCCGCCGCTGATCAGCAGCTCCTGGGTGGCGCCATACTCCGCGTTGGCCACCTCCCAATGGTCCGGGATGTAGCCGTAGGTGTACGGATCAGCCTTCTCCAGGAGGACAAGCTGGGTGCGCTTCTGCTTCAACTCGAGTGCACGAGGGTGCGAGGCGTCGACCTTGGGAATGACAGGGTGCTGCGGCTGCTCATTCCACCAGGCCGTGTTGCACGCCTCGTTGCAGAACCGCTTTTGCTTAGGGCCGGAGTGCTGTTGGATGATGGTGAACGGCTTGGAGCAGGTGAGGCAGAGTGGGGTGGTCATTTCTCAATATTTTTCGGTTGGATAAACCCGTCGACTTTTACGGCCCGCGGCGTTCGCCCGACCCCCTCCCCCGGGGGGTGGCCTGGGGATGGTTGGATCGGGCGGGCGCCGGGGTGGTTATCAGGGCCTGATAATCTATTTTATCATACCCATTCAGTCAGCTGCGTCGGGCAG
>CALJTZ010000060.1 GCA_937975655.1 uncultured Synechococcus sp.
GGTGCATGACTGTCTCCCCGAGCGTTATGGGGTTCCTGACTCCCTCAATCGCCTCCGGCTTCGCTGGCTCACTGGGGCCCGTAGTCATCTCGCCGTTTCGGCTGACACGGCGAATGACCTCGAAGCATTGCTGAGGAAGCGCTCCAGCGAAATTCCATGGTGCCACTCCGCTCCAGCGGAGTTGTTCGCGACCACAGTTGTCGATCCCTTATCTGAACGTCTCTGGCGGCAATTGCAGAGCAGAGCCGGACTGCAGCCGCCCTATGTCTTGCTGCCGGCCACCAGTTCCATTGGGTCCTACAAAAATCCCGAAGTAGTAGCAGAGGCCTTAGCTGTTCCTGACCTTGCCGCCCTGCAACTTGTCATGTGCGGTGTTGCTGCAGAGCGGCATTGTCAACAGCTGGAGACCCATTTCCCCCACCTGCAGGGACGCTGTCTTGCGGCCGGCTTCACCGATCTCGAGTTGGCTTTGGCGTACAACCACGCACTTGCCGTCGTGGTTCCCAGTCATCGTGAGGGATTTGGTCTTCCGGCTGTTGAGGCGATGGCCAGCGGAGCCACGGTTTTGGTGGCTGACTCCCGTGGTCTACGCGAGGCGGGTGGTTCTGCAGCCCTTCGTTTCAACCCACACCGACCTCACGAGCTGGCCCAGTTGCTGCAGCTGTTGTTGGATAAGGACGCCGGCTGGTTGTGGCCCCATCTCCGGCGCCGGAGTGGGCAGCGGCTTGCGCAGCTCCACCCCGATGTGTTGGGTTTGGCACTTCTGGCGATGGCCAGACGGACCAGCCGATGACCCCACTCATCAACCTGCTGCCCTACCGCCCCACCGCCACGGGCCTCAGCCGCTACGTGGAGCGGTTGCTGGCCGCTTGGCCCGGGGCCACAGACCAGCCGCTGCCCCTGCAGTTGCGCCTTGGGGCCGATGGCGAAGCGGAGCTCTCTCGGGCGCTGCCGTTGCCTGATGGGGAGCCGTGCCGCCGCCTGCGCTGGCTGCAGGCCAATGCGCTGGTGCAGCATGCCGTGCCCGTGCGCCGCCTGGTGCACCAGGCCAACCCCGGCCTGATCTATTCCCCCTACACCGATCGCCTGCTGGCGGTGCGCGATCGCCCCAAAGTGATCACCTGCCACGACCTGATTCCCCTGTATTGCAGCAACAGCCGCCGTGCCTACTGGCGCAGTCGCCTCTGGTTGCCCCGCCACCTGCATGGCGCCACGCGCGTGATTGCCATCAGCCGCCACGTGGCGGATCTGCTGGTGGAGAGCGGCCTGGCGGCCGAACGCATCGCCGTGGTGCCCAAGCTCACCCATGCGGTCATTGCCGATGCCGGCCACATGCTGCACCATGACCAACCCGATGTCTTAGCCCGCTTGCTTGAAGAGTTCCTATCGTCTTAGCCATTTATGACACACCCGCTCCCGCGTCTTCTCAGCGCCATCACCTGTTTGGCC
>CALJTZ010000061.1 GCA_937975655.1 uncultured Synechococcus sp.
CAAAGGGTCTGGACGAACCAGACCCTTTGAAAACCCTTGGAAAGCGGAGAGGGTGGGATTCGAACCCACGGAAGGTTTCCCTTCAAACGATTTCGAGTCGTTCGCTTTCGACCACTCAGCCACCTCTCCAGGCGACCGATCCAGTGTACGGATGGGGGGGCCGGCTTCAGGCCTGGCGCCAACCGCTGGGTGAACCGGCAGCAGGGAGCCACAGGCGGTTGGCGGGCAGAGCTGGAAGGGCCTGGCGCTCGTGGCGGCCCGGCGTAAATCCCAGCCACAGGCCATCCACCCCCCGCCGCGGCTGGCGCTGCCAGCTCCACCAGGCCTGACGATCCGGCAGCAATCCCCACTGCAGCCGGCCAGCCTGCAAGACCAGCGCCTGGCTGGCCTCCGCCAGCGGCTCCACCTGCAGGCCAGGGCTGGCCAGCCGCTGCCCCAGCTCCAGACCCTCTACCAGGGTGGGGGTAAGCGCCTGCCAGCAGCTGGGCCCCTCGGCGGCCACCGGATCGAGCACCAGGGCCCAGTCGTAACGCTGGATGCCCAAACCCACGGCCAGCTGACGGGCCCGGCTGCAGCTGAGGCCATCGGCGGCGCTGGTGATCAGGGCGGCCCGGCCGCCGTGGCGCGCCACGAGCCAATCCCGCGGCGCCTCGTGCACCAGCAACAGCTGATCGCCGTGCAGCAACCCCAGGTGCACTGCCATCACGGCCGCCATGGCGGCCATCCCCCAGGAGCGCCAGCGGTGGCCGCGGCCCTGCTCCGGCAGCAGCCATGGCAACAGCCCCAGGCCAAACACCAGCACCAGCAACGGCTGCACCTTGCCCAGCTGCCATTGGGCCATGGGCAGGCCGGCAAACAACGCCGCCAACCAGAGGAACATCCGGGTGAGGGGCACCAGCGCCCAACCCAGCAGCGCCACCAGGGGTGTGACCGTGACCGCCGCCACCGCCATGGCCATGGCCCCGAGGGTGAGGGGCGACAGCAGCGGCGCCACCACCAGATTGGCGGGCACGGCATAGAGGGGCAGAGCGCCGAAATGCAGCAACTGCAGGGGCAGGGTCCAGAGGGATGCAGCCAGGGGCACCGCGATGCCTGCCGCTGCCCAGGTGGGCCACGGCCACCGCGCCAGGGCCTGCTCCAGCGGCCGCGCCGTGAGCATCAGGCCGGCGGTGGCGGCCACGCTGAGCTGAAGGCCCACATCCAGGAGCCAGGCAGGCGCCACCAGGAGGATCAGCAGCAGGCACAGCAACAACACGCCGAGGGGCCTGGCGCGCCGGCCGCTCTCCTGCACCACAAAGGCCACGGCCCCCATCAGCACAGCCCTCACCACGGAGGGTTGGGGCCCGGCCAGCAGCAGGAACAGCAGCATCGCCCCCAGGGCGAGCAGCCAGCGCACGGGCTTCGGGGTGTGGCGGCCAAGGGCCATCACAGCGCCCAGCAGCACGGTGAGGTGAAAACCACTGGCCGCCAGGGCGTGGGAGAGCCCCGCCACCCGAAAAGCATCGCGCACCTCCATCGGCACCGGCACCACGGCACTGCCCAGCACCAGCGCGGCCAGCACCCCACCGGCATCCGCACCCCCCACCGCCAACAGGGCGGCCGCCATGCGACGCCGCAAATCGGCCATGGGCGTGGCCGGGCGCTCCAGTACCTGCCACTGCTGCACGCGCAACTGGCTCCACACCCCTTGCCGAGCCAAGCGTTCGGCCGAGCCGGAGAGCAGGGGATGGGCCGCCGCTCGTGGACGCCCCAAAGCCCCGCTCACATGCAGCCGCCACCCCTGCTGCAGCCGCGGGCAGGGCTGAAAGCGCAACTCCGTGCGACCCACCCGGCTCTGCAACACCACCCGGCAGCTGGCACCGGAGGGGTCAGGTGTGGGGTCCGAGAGCAGCTGGCCGCGCAGCTCCACTGGCGCCGAGGCCGCACCGGCCGGAATCAACTGCACGGGATCGGCGGGTCCGGCATGGGGCTGGGCCAGCAGACCCCAGCCGAACAGGATGGGCAGCACCAACAGCAGAACCAGCCCCCAACGGCGGGCCAGCAGCACAGCCAGCACCAGCAGGCCCACCAGAGCCGCCCCCTGCAGGGGCCAGGGGAGGGGCAGCACCCCGATGGCCAGGGCCATCACCAGCAGGGACACCAGGGCAGCGGGCATGGATGGCCAGGCGGTGTCCTGAGGGTTCCCCTAGGGTTCGGCCGCACTCCCTACCGACGTGCGCCATCCCGCCACCCCTGGACTGCTGAGCTGCCTGCTGCTGAACGCAGTGCTGCTTGCCCCGTGCCCCGCAGCCCGGGCCAGCACCATCGCCGTGGCCGAAGGCGACACGCTGGAACAGCTCGCCATCCAGCATGGCGTGAGCCTTGAGGCGTTGATCCGCGTCAATGGCATCAAGGACCCCACCCTGCTGCAGGTGGGTCAGATCCTGACCTTGCCCGGCAAACCGACTGCGGAGCTGGCGCCACCGCCCCCCCCGGGCAGCAGCGGTGATGCCTCCGCGGCTCTGCTGCTGAGCCCGGCCGAACGCAGAGACCGGGCCGAGCTCGAACTGCGGGAGCTCTCGGGCCAGGCCCGCTGGAAATGGTTCAACGCCACGGCGGTGGACTGGGCCGGCTGGAAACTCCACCCAGGCGGGGTGCGCATCACCCTGGTGAAAGCCTCCACGGCCGACCTCGGCGTGCGTGGATCGGCCGCCTCCGCCGTGGCGGTGCAGTGCGAGAGCCTGCGCCAAACCTGGCGCATCAACGGCCAATGGCAGCCCTGGGAAACACCCCTGCCAGGTTCCGTTCCTCAACGGATCGTGCTCGACCTCTGCAGCAACACCCTCGATGGGCCCGCTGTGCCCGTACCGCCGGCGCCTTAGAGCAGAGGAAAACCCAGGGCCTCGCGCTCAGCCAGCCAGGCTTCAGCCACCTGGCGGGCCAGGTTGCGGATGCGGCCGATGGTGGCGGTGCGCTCGGTCACCGAGATCACGCCGCGGGCCTCCAGCAGGTTGAAGGTGTGGCTGCACTTGAGCACGAAATCGAGGGCCGGCGCCGGCAGCTTCTGCGCCACCAGATCGGCCGCCTCCGCCTCGTAGATGGCAAACAGCTGCTTGAGCCGCTCGGGGTTCGAGGCCTCGAAGTTGTAGGTGCACTGGCCCTTTTCAAAGGGCAGCCAGATGTCTCCGTAGGTGCGGTTGCCATCCCAGCTGAGGTCCCAGATGCTTTCCACGTCCTGCAGATACATGGCCAGGCGCTCGAGGCCGTAGGTGATCTCGATCGACACCGGCCGGCAATCGAGGCCGCCGCACTGCTGGAAGTAGGTGAACTGGGTCACTTCCATGCCATCGAGCCACACCTCCCAGCCCACCCCCCAGGCGCCGAGGGTGGGGGATTCCCAGTTGTCCTCCACGAAGCGAATGTCGTGGTCGGCGGCCCGGATGCCGAGGGCTTCCAGCGAAGCCAGGTAGGTCTCCTGGATGGCATCGGGGCTGGGCTTGATCAGCACCTGGTACTGGAAGTAGTGCTGGGCCCGGTTGGGGTTATCGCCATAGCGGCCGTCGGTGGGGCGGCGACAGGGTTCGGGGTAGGCCACCGCCCAGGGCTCGGGGCCGATCGCCCGCAGCACCGTGTGGGGGCTCATGGTGCCAGCGCCTTTCTCGGTGTCGTAGGGCTGCAGGATCAGGCAACCCCGCTCGGCCCAGAAGCGGTTGAGGGTCTGGATGATGTCCTGAAAATGCACTGGGGGCTGGCCGCTCGTGGCGCCATTGTCGATGGCGGCGGGTCCGGAGCGGAGAGGGCCTGCCGGGGCACCTCCTGAAATCCGTACAGGCTGTACAGGTTTCAGGAGAGGGCTGGAGCACCACCCCGCCGAGCCGCAAGGCCCCGCCCCTCAGGCCACCAGTTGCAGCAGGCCCATCTGCCCAGCGGCCAGCCGGCGGTGGCGAGCCTGGGCGAAGCCGGCGGCCGCTGCCAGCTGCTCCTGCTGTACTCCCGTGGGAAAGCGCCGCAGACTCTCCTCCAGGTAGGCGTACTGGGGTTCTAAGCCGGCCCGGCGGGCCAGGGGCACCACCAGCTGCCGCAGGTAGAACCGCTGGAAACCCGCCGTGAAGCCAGCCCCATCGGCGGGGCGGTTGAAATCGAGCACCGCCGCCCGGGCGCCGGGCTTGAGCAGCCGCCGCAGCTCCTGCAACCCCGCGGCGGGGTCCTGGAGATTGCGCAGTCCGTAGGCCATCACAGCGCCATCCGCCCAGCCCGCCGCCAGACCGGTGGCCTGGGCATCGCCCTGGCGAAAATCTAGCGGCAACCAGGGCTGGCTGGCGGCCCGGCGCCGGGCTTGGTCAAGGGGCGCTTGCGCCGCATCCAGACCCAGCACCAACCCGCCGGGGCGCACTTTCTGGGCCAGCACCAGGGCCAGGTCGCCGGTGCCGCAGCACAGGTCAAGCAGGCGCTGGCCAGGGGAGGGGGCCAGCCAGGCCACCGCCTGGCGTTTCCAGAGGCGATGGAGGCCGAGGCTCAGGGTGTCGTTGAGGCGGTCGTAGGCAGGAGCGATCTGATCAAACAGATCACGGACCTGCTCGGGATCACCGGGGCGAATGGAAGCTGGCATCCCAGGGCAGGGAGATGGCATCGAGACTGACACCCCCCGAGGCCAGCTCCACCGCGCCTGGTTCACCAACACTCAGATAGCCCTGGGCCTGAAGCCGATCGGCGCTGGTGAAGGTGATCACCATCACGGTGGCCAGACCCACCGCGGCCGAGCACACCATGCAGCCGGCCAGCATGAGCGAAAACTCCTTGCGGTCAGCGGCGGCCTGCATCAGCTGCAAAGCCCAGGCCACCATCGCCACAACGGTGACCACCAGCACAACCGCCAGGGCTGTGGAGTGGGACAAGAGCAACGCCGGCGCGGCCAGGGCTGAAGCAGCAAAGAACGATGAGAACAATGTAACGGGAGGTAACGGGGCGGCGCGACTCAGTCCGCCGCTGTCAGCCCCGCATCCAGCGGTCGCAGATTCAGGCCACGGCCAAGCAAGTCGGTCTTGATCTGTTCCACCGTCAACACGCCGTCGTGCAGCAACGACGCCAGCAGCGCCGCCGACGCCTTGCCCTGCTCGAGCGCCTGGGCGATGTGGTCGATGCTGCCGGCCCCGCCGGAGGCGATCACCGGCACCGCCACGGCTTCCGCCACCGCCCGGGTGAGGTTGAGCTCGTAACCCGCCTGGGTGCCATCGCCATCCATGGAGGTGAGCAGGATCTCACCGGCACCCAACGAAGCGGCCCGCGCCGCCCACTCCACCACGTCGAGACCCGTCGGCGTGCGTCCGCCGTGCAGGTACACCTCGAAACGCGACGGATCGTCGCCGCGACGCTTGGCATCGATGGCGCACACCACGCACTGACTGCCGAACTCGCTCGCGATGGCGGTGATGAGTTCGGGATTCTGGACCGCCGAGGTGTTCACGCTCACCTTGTCCGCTCCGGCGCGCAACATGCGGCGCGCGTCCTCGACCGCGCGAATTCCGCCACCGACCGTGAACGGAATGAACACTTGCTCAGCGGTTCGCGAAACGACATCGATCATCGTGTCACGCCCGTCCGACGATGCGGTAGATC